>DASSPL010000293.1:0-3104 GCA_035699685.1 Burkholderiales bacterium
GCCCACGATGTAGCCCACGGCACCGCCGTGGTCGCCGTACTGCAGCACGGCGGTCGGCGAGGCCTTGATGCCCAGCTTGTGCTCGATCGACGCGCACTTGGCGGTGTTGCGCTTGCCCGCAGTGCCATCCTTATTGGGCAGGATCTTCGGCACGATGAACAGCGAGATGCCTTTTACCCCCTCGGGAGCCTCCGGCGTGCGGGCCAGCACGAGGTGGACGATGTTCTCGGCCAGGTCGTGCTCGCCGTAGGTGATGAAGATCTTCTGGCCGGAGATGAGGTAATGGTCGCCCTGCCGCTCCGCGCGGGTACGGACGAGCGACAGGTCGGAGCCGGCCTGCGGCTCGGTCAGGTTCATGGTGCCGGTCCAGCGGCCTTCGACCATCTTGGGCAGGTAGGCCTGCTTGAGCTCGACCGAGCCGCCGAGCAGCAGCGCCTCGATGGCGCCCTGGGTGAGGAGCGGGCACAGCGAGAAGCTCATGTTCGAGCTCTTCCACATCTCCTGGACCGGGGTCGACACCAGCCGCGGCAGGCTCTGCCCGCCCCACTCGGCTTCGAACGGGAGCGCATTCCAGCCCCCTTCGCAGAACTGCTTGTAGGCGTCGCGAAAACCCTTGGGCGTGCGCACCTCGCCGTCGGCCCACTTCGAGCCTTCCTGGTCTCCGGAATAGTTAATTGGATCAAGGACTCCGGAAGCAAACTTCGAGGCTTCCTCGAGGATGGCTTCCACCGTATCCGGGCTCGCTTCCTCGTACCCCGGCAGCTTCGCCACCGCCTCCAGGCCCGCCAGCTCGGTCAGCACGAACTTCATGTCCTTCAGGGGGGCCTGGTATGCGCTCATTTCTTCAGCTCCTCCACCACGGTGGGGACCAGCTGGAAGAGGTCGCCGACCAGGCCGTAGTCGGCGACCTGGAATATCGGCGCTTCCTCGTCCTTGTTGATGGCGACGATCACCCGGCTGTCCTTCATCCCGGCCAGGTGCTGGATGGCGCCGGAGATGCCGACCGCTATGTAGAGGTCGGGCGCCACGATCTTGCCGGTCTGCCCCACCTGCCAGTCGTTCGGCACGAAGCCGGCGTCGACCGCGGCGCGCGAGGCGCCCATGGCCGCGCCGAGCTTGTCGGCCAGCGGCTCGAGCACCTTGGTGAAGTTGTCTCCCGAGCCCATGCCGCGGCCTCCGGAAACGATGATCTTGGCGGCGGTCAGCTCGGGGCGCTCCGACTTCGACACTTCGCGGCCCACGAACGAGGACAACCCGGCATCCGCCGGCGCGCTGACGGATTCGATTTGTCCGGAACCGCCGGTGGCCGCCACTGCGTCGAAGGCGGTGGTGCGCACGGTGATCAGCTTGATCGCGTCCCTGGACTTCACCGTCGCCAGCGCGTTGCCGGCGTAGATCGGCCGAACGAAGGTGTCGGCGCCCTCCACCGCCACGATGTCGGAGATCTGCTGCACATCGAGCAGCGCCGCGGCGCGCGGCATGACGTTCTTGCCGTTGGAAGTGGACGGCGCGAGGACGTGGCTGTAGTTCTTCGCCAAGCCCACGAGGAGCGCGGCGACGTTCTCGGCAAGGAATTCCGCGAGATGCGGCGCATCGGCGTGCAGCACCTTCTTCACGCCCGCGATCTGCCCCGCCGCCTTGGCCGCATCACCGGCCTGGTGGCCCGCGACCAGCACGTGGATGTCCGGGCCGAGCTTCTGCGCCGCCGCCACCGCGTTGAGCGTGGCCTTGCGGATGGTCTTGTTGTCGTGCTCCGCGAGGACCAGGACGGCCATCAGAGCACCTTCGCTTCGTTGCGCAGCTTGTCGACCAGCGCCTTGGCGTCGGCGACCTTGACGCCCGCCTTGCGCTTCGCCGGCTCGACCACTTTCAGGGTTTGCAGCCGCGGCGCCACGTCGACGCCGAGCGCGTCCGGCTTGAGCGTCTCGAGCGCCTTCTTCTTGGCCTTCATGATGTTCGGCAGGGTGACGTAGCGCGGCTCGTTCAGCCGCAGGTCGGTGGTGATGACCGCAGGCAGCTTGACCGAGTTGGTCTCCAGGCCGCCGTCGACTTCGCGCGTCACCTTGGCGTTGCCCGAGGCGATCTCGATCTTCGACGCGAAGGTGGCCTGCGACCAGCCGAGGAGCGCCGCCAGCATCTGCCCGGTCTGGTTGGAGTCGTCGTCGATCGCCTGCTTGCCCAGGATGACGAGCTGCGGCGACTCCTTCTGGCAGATGGCCTTCAGCAGCTTGGCGACCGCGAGCGGCTGCAGTTCTTCGCCGGTCTCGACGAGGATCGCGCGGTCGGCGCCGATGGCGAGCGCGGTGCGCAACGTCTCCTGGCAGGCCTGCACGCCGCAGGACACGGCGACGATCTCGGTGGCGGTGCCCGCCTCCTTGAGGCGCACCGCGGCTTCGACCGCGATCTCGTCGAACGGATTCATCGACATCTTCACGTTCGCCGTCTCGACGCCGCTGTTGTCCGCCTTGACGCGGACCTTGACGTTGAAATCGACCACGCGCTTGACTGCTACGAGGACCTTCATGGGGCAAAAATTATAAGTGCATCCAACGCGATGGCGCCTGTTTCAAACACCATCACCGGATTAATGTCGACCGACACCACTGCGCCGTCCCATTGCGTCATCGCCTCGCCGAGCCGCACCGCCATGCGGGCGAATGCCTTTACATCGCGCGGCGGCTGGCCGCGCACCGCTCCCAGGAGCGGCGCAATGCGCAGCTCGCCGAGCTTGCGCAGCACGTCCTCCTCGGTGAAAGGCGGCAGCAGCAGGCGGAAATCCTTCAGCGCCTCGAGGTAGATGCCGCCGTCGCCGACAAGGACCACCGGGCCGAACGCCGGATCGATGCGCGCGCCCAGCGCAAGCTCCCGCCCTCCCCGCGCCCGTTTCGCGACGATCACGCCCTCGAAGCGCGCCCCGAGCGCGACGCAGCGTTCACGCTGCCGGCGAAACTCGGCCGCCGGGTCCGGCGGCGAGAGCGCCACCAGGCCGTGGTCGCTCTTGTGCGGCACGTCGGCCGAGCAGAGCTTCATCACCACGTCGCCACCGGCGGGAAGCTCGCTCTCGTGCCTGCACACCTGGTGCTCGATCACCGGCAGGCCGGCCC
>DASSPL010000294.1:0-9265 GCA_035699685.1 Burkholderiales bacterium
CTGCTCGGCATCGCTTCCGGCGTGCATTGCGTGGGCATGTGCGGCGGCTTCGTCGCCGCGTTCAACGGCATCCCGATCCGCAAAGTCGAGACCCGGCGATGGCGCAGGCTGGCGCTGTTCAATGCCGGTCGCATCACCAGCTATTGCGCCGCCGGCGCGCTCGCCGGCTTCCTCGGCGGCCAGCTCACCTTCGCGCTTGGCGCGCAGACCGTCCTGTACGTGGCGGCGAACCTGCTGCTCGTCCTCATCGGCCTGCATCTCGCGGGCGCCTTCTCCGGAATCGAAAAGATCGGCCTGCCGCTCTGGCGGCGCCTGCAGCCCCACGCGGCAAGAGCGATGGGCGGCAACGCGTATGTCGCCGGCCTCTTCTGGGGCTGGCTGCCCTGCGGGCTGGTGTATGCTGCCCTCGCGCTCGCCGCGCTGGCCGGCGGCGCGGCCGCAGGCGCGGCGGCGATGGCCGCTTACGGAATCGGCACGCTGCCGTGGCTGCTCGCCGCGGGCGCGGCATTCGCGTGGCTGCAGAAGAGAATGGTTCGTGCGGTGGCGGGCGGCGCGGTGCTCGCTTTCGGCGTCTACGGCCTCGCCCATGCGACCAGCATGGCGGGCGGCATCCGCGCGGTCCTTTGCATATAGGAGACTCATCATGAAAGCCATCCAGAAGATCCGCGACGAGCACCGCTCGATCTCGGCCGTGCTGCACGGCCTGAAGCAGCTGGCGCGCGACGCGCAGGACGCCCGCGTGAAGCCCGACTTCGCGGTGTTCCGCGCCATGATCCACTACATCGACGCGTTTCCCGAGGTGATGCACCATCCGAAGGAAGACGAGTTCCTGTTCCCGCCGCTCGTCGCGCGCGTGCCGGAAATGAAGAACGTGGTCGACCTCCTGCGGCGCGAGCACGAACAGGGCGCGCAGCTCGTGCGCGAGCTCGAGCGCGCGCTGGTCTTCTTCGAGGACAGCTGGCCGGCGGGCGCGGACAAGTTCCTCGCCACCGTCGACGCCTACGCCGATTTCCACTGGCACCACATGCGCCGGGAAGAGCAGGAGATCCTGCCCGCGGTGGAGAAGTACTTCTCGACCACCGACAAGGCCGCCCTCGAGGAGGCGTTCAACGGCAACGCCGACCCGATCGCCGGCGTGCGCGAGAAGGATTTCCAGGAGCTCTTCAGCCGCATCGTGCGCCTCGCGCCGGCGCCGGTCGGGCTCGGCGAGCGCTGGAAGAAGGCCGACCGGGCGGCCTGAAAGGCTAGTCCTTTCGCGAGCGTTCGGCCCACAGGCCGATGACCGCGACGATGAAGGGCAGCACCAGCATGAACACGAACGCGCGATCGAGGCCGGCGAACCAGGCGGCCCAGGCATCGAGGTCGAACACCTCGCCGATCGGCCCGCGCAGGCCCCACAGGCAGGCGATGGCGACCAGCGTCGGCGCCAGCGCCGCGGCGAACAGGCCGAACGGGTTGATCGAGTGGTCCTCGAAAGAGTCCTTGAGGATGGCGAAGCCCGCCGGGTTGGGCGCGTTGGCGATCACGGTGAGGCCACCGCCGGCGACCGCGCCGGCCACCAGGGCGTACTTGAATTCCGGCGAGATGCCCTCGACCAGCGAGCCGAGATAGGTGAGCGCCGCGTTGTCGGTGATGGCCGTGAGCGCGGCGGCGCCGAAGAAGACGGCCGAGCCGTCCATGCGCGAGAGCAGGTCCTGCAGCCACCACTTCTGCTGTCCGCCGAGCACCACCAGGCCGGCGAGGAAGAAGGCGACCATCAGGCCTTCGCGCAGCAGCAGGCGGTCGTGGTGGCGCCGGTAGGCCTCGGCGAGGCCTAGGAAGAGCAGGAACACGCCCATGAACACCTCGGGGTCGTGGTTGGCGACCACCACCAGCGCGAGCAGGGCGACGTTGACGACCACCAGCCCGCCCGGCACGCGGCCGCTCGCGGCGGCCTCGGCGGGCAGCGCGCGCGCCGCGAGCTCGCGCCGGAAGAGCGCCGTGACCGCCACGCTGTTGATGAGCACGGCGAGCGCGGACTTCCAGCCCATGGTGGCGAACATGAAGCTGCTCGACCAGTCCCACTTCGCCGCCACCATCAGCACCGGCGGCGCGGCGAAGTTGGTCAGCGTGCCGCCGATCGAGACGTTGACGAACAGCACGCCGAGCGTGGCGTAGCGCAGCCGGGACGACACGCCGCGCGTGAACACGCTGTCGCGCAGCATGAGCGCGGCGAGCGTCATGGCGGCGGGCTCGGTGATGAAGGAGCCGAGCAGGGGCACCAGCGCCAGGCTGACGAAGTAGGTGCCCAGGCTGAGCCTCACCGGCAGTGCGCGCGCCGCGAGGCCGACCGCGTCGCCGGCGAGCTGCATCACCGGCCGGCTCGCCGCCATCACCATGATGACGAAGACGAACATCGGCTCGACGAAGCGCTGCGAGTCCAGGTACTCGGTGGCGCTGCCCCAGCCAAGCGCGACGGCCATGAACGCGAGCAGCACGAAGGCCCAGAAGCCGAAGACGGCCTCGACCTCGCCGAGCAGGTGCCACAGGCCGGAATGCGCGGTGCGCGTATGGGCCAGATGCTCGAAGTAGCGCGTCGAGAACGTGTGCAGGACGGCGAGGGCGAACAGCGCCGCTCCGAGCATCTCGAGCCAGGCCGGATTGGCGGGGATCATGCGCTGCACGATAATGGGCGCGCTGCGGCGCCGCCATTCGCACGGTTGCGTACGTAGTTACCCGCATTGCCGCCCGATGCCGTCCAGCCCAACATGCGAGATCCGATGAGCGCCGCCCGCCGCCTGCGCGACGCCGCGGTCTTCGCGCCCTGCTACATCGCGCTCGACTGGGCGAGCTACATCCATCCGGTCGGGCCGTTCAACATCACGCCGTGGAACCCGCAGCCCGCGCTCGCCATCGCGTGGATGATGCTCTCGGGCCTGTCGCAGGCGCCGGCGGTGCTCGCCACCATCGTGCTCGCGGACATCTTCGTGCGCCAGGCGCCCGGCGGCTATGGCATCGCGCTCGCCACCGCGGCCGTCCTGACCGGCGGCTACACGGCCATCGCCTGGGCGCTGAGATCGGCGCTGCGCGACGCCGGCCTGCACAGCACGCGCGATCTGACCGCGTTTGCGGCTCTCGCCGTCGCCGGCAGCGCGCTGGTCGGCGCCGCGTTCGTCGGGCTGCTCGCCGCGAGCGGCTTGCTGGGCGGAGTCGAGCTGCGAGCCGCGTGGCTGCGATTCTGGATCGGCGACGCGGTCGGCATCCTGGTCACGGCGCCGCTGCTCCTCGGCGCCGCCGACGACGCGCGGCGCGCCGCCTTCCTTTCGCTCATGCGCCGCCCCGAGTCCGCGCTGCAGGGGATCGCCCTGGCAGCCACGCTCTGGCTCATCTTCGCCGGCCTCGGCGGCGACCCGGCGCACCACTTCTATCTTCTGTTCCTGCCGCTCATCTGGGTGGCGATGCGCACCGGGATGAATGGCGCCATCGTCGCGACCGGCATCGTGCAGATCGGCGTGGTGCTCGGCATCCATCGCGGCGCGGCACTCGACCTGCCGGTTCTCGAACTGCAGGTGCTGGTCTCGGCCCTCACGCTGACCGGCCTGTTCCTGGGCGTCGCGGTCGACGAGCGCCGGCGCGCGGAATCGGGCCTGCGCGAAAGCCTGCGCCTCGCGGCCGCCGGCGAAATGGCCGGCGCCATCGCGCACGAGGTCAATCAGCCGCTCACGGCGCTCACCAACTACGGCCGCTCGGCGCAGATGCTGGTCGCCGGCAAGGGCCTGCCGCAGCTCGAGGACGTCCTCGGCAGGATGCTGCGCGAGGCGGGCCGCGCCAGCGAGGTGGTCAGGCGGCTGCGCGATTTCTTCCGCGCCGGCACCACGCGCCTCGAGGCGGTGCCCGTGGCGGAGCTGCTGGCGAGCGGGCGGCGCATCGGCGAGAGCGCGATCGGCGAGCGCGCCATCGCCTTGCGCGCCGAAGGCGGCGCCGGGCTGCCGCCGCTCTATGTCGACCGGCTGCAGGTCGAGCTCATCCTGCGCAACCTGCTCGCCAACGCGGTCGACTCGCTGGCGCACGCCTCGCCGCCCGACGCGCGCATCACGCTTTCCGCCGGCGCGCACGACGCCGGGCACGTGCGCATCGTGGTGGCCGACAACGGCCCGGGCGTGCCCGAGGCCGAGCGCGAGCGCGTGTTCGAGCCGTTCGTCTCCGGCAAGCCGGCCGGCATGGGCCTCGGCCTGGCCGTGAGCCGTGCCATCGCCGAGGCGCACGGCGGCTCGCTCGCCGCCGCCGGCGCCGGCCACGGAGAATTCCACCTGGTGCTGCCATGCGTGCCGGCAACCTGAGCGTCTATATCGTCGACGATGACGCCTCGGTGCGCGACTCGCTTGCGCTCATGCTGGGCCTCGGCGGCTACCGCACCGTCGCGTTCGCCGACGCGGAGTCGCTGCTCGCCGCGTGGCATCCGGACTGGATCGGCTGCGTCGTCACCGACCTGCGCCTGCCGGGCATGAGCGGCATCGAGCTGCAGGGCGAGCTTCGCCGCCGCGGCAGCGGCGTGCCGGTGGTGGTGATCACCGCGCACGGCGACGTTCCCAGCGCGCGCGCCGCGTTCCGCGCGCAGGCGGTGGATTTCCTGGAGAAGCCGTTCGACCACGTGCAGCTGCGCCAGGCGATCGATACGGCGTTCGCGCTCGAGCAAAGCCGGCTGCAGGACGACGAGGCGCGCCGCGCCGACGCCGCGAAGCTCGACCGGCTGACGCCGCGCGAGCGCCAGGTGCTGGAGCGCGCGGCGCAGGGCCTGCACGCCAAGGAGATCGCCGCCGCGCTCGGCATCAGCCCGCGCACGGTGGAAGTGCACAAGACGCGGATCATGGAAAAGCTCGGCGTGCGCAACATCGCCGAGCTGGTGCGCTTCGCCCTGGCCGCGGGGCGCGACCCGGGCTAGCGGTTGAAGCGCGTGCGCGGATCGAACTTCGAGGCTTCGCGCAGCTCCTCGTAGAGCTTCTTCTCGCGCTCGCTGGCCGTCGGCGGCACGACCACCTCGAGCGAGGCATACAGGTCGCCCGCGCCGTCCGAAGGCTTCGGCAGCCCTTTGCCCGCGAGGCGCAGCTTCTGGCCGCTCTTCGAGCCCGGCGGCACCTTCACCGTGACGCGACCCTCGAGCGTCGGGATCTCGATCTGGGCGCCGAGCGCGGCTTCCCACGGCGCCACCGGCACCTCGATCTCGAGGTCGTGGCCGCGCGCGCGGAACAACGCGTGCGGCTCGAGCACGATCTGCAGGTAGATGTCGCCCGGCGGGCCGCCGTTCGCGCCGGCTCCGCCCTTGCCGCGCAGGCGCAGGCGCTGGCCGTCGACGGCGCCTTTCGGGATGCGCGCGCGCACGCTGCGGCCGTCGAGCTGGAACTCGCGCTCGGTGCCGCTCGCCGCTTCCTCGAGCGTGATGCGCACCGGCGTCTCGTAGTCCTCTCCCGGGATCGGCACGTTGCGGCCGAACCCGCCGCGGCGCCCCGCCGCGCGGCCGAAGATGCCCATCTGCTCGAACAGATCGGAGAGGTCGATGTCGCGCAGGTCTTCCTGGCGGCCCGAGCCGAAGCGGTCGAACCAGTCGGGCGGCGGGCGGAAGTCCTGCCCGGGCCGGAAGCCGGAGCCGAGGCTGTCGTAGGCGGCGCGCTTTTCCTTGTCGCGCAGCGTCTCGTAGGCCTCGGAGATCTCCTGGAAGCGCTCCTTGGCGTTCGTCTCCTTGGAGACGTCGGGGTGGTACTTGCGCGCGAGCTTGCGGTAGGCCTTCTTGATCTCGTCCTCGCCCGCCGTGCGCTCGACGCCGAGGACCTTGTAGTAGTCCTTGTACTTCATCCCCGCGATATGGGGGCGCGCCCCGCCGGTTTAAAGCGGGGCCGGTGGCTCACGATCTTGGCTTGAAGCAGTCCGGACAGCGCCGCAGCTGCGGATTGCCCACCAGCTTCACGAACGGAATGTCGGCGCCGCAGGAATCGCACACGCCGAAGTCGGGCGTGCGCAGGCGGTCGAGCTCTTCCTGCATGTTCGGCCCGGCGAAGCGGGAGCGGATCGCCTGCTCGAGGGCGTGGCGCTGTTCCAGCGTGAAGTAGTGGTAATGCATGGGCGTGTCTCCTCGTGAAAGGGCAAGTCAAGCGAAGTGGGCCGGTCTTGTCTACCGTAGCCGCGCGGCGACAACCCTGATTGATGCAAATCAAAGCATTAGCTCAGGCGGGGTCTACAGTCGGTTGCATGAAGATCATCGACTCGCTGCCGCAACTGTATGCGCATGCCATCGCCATGGAGCGCGAGGCGGCGGCGCGGTACGGCGAGTTCGCCGAGCGCATGGAGGACCAGGGCCGTGAGGACCTGGCGCGCGTCTTCGGCCTGCTCGCCCGCATGGAAGCCGAGCACCTCGAGGCGCTCGAGCGCCGCACCGCCGGCATCGCGCTGCCGGCGATCGCCGCGCAACAGTACGCCTGGCTCGACGCCGGCGGCCCGGAGACGGCGGCGCGCGAGCTGGTCTTCCGGCTGATGACGCCGCGGCATGCGCTCGCCATCGCGCTCGCCGCCGAGCGGCGCGCGCAGGGCTTCTTCGAGCAGGTCTACTGGACGACGTCCGATCCGGCGCTGCGCGCGCTCGCGCGCGAGATGGCCGCCGAGGAGCGCGGCCACGTCGAGCTCGTCTCCCGCATGCTGAACGACGCCGTCGAGCCGACGCTCGACCAGACGGTCATTTTTTCCCACTGAGGGCCCCATGTACAAGAACATCCTGATTCCGACCGATGGCTCCGAGCTCGCCGAGAAGGCGGTGCAGGCGGGAACCGGCTACGCGCGCGAGACCGGCGCGAAGGTCGTGCTGTTCACCGCGGTGCCCGAATACCGCGTGCCCGGCGAATCCGAGATCATGGCCCGCAAGCACGTCGGGTCGATCTTCGAGTACGAGCAGGAGGCCGAGCGCAACGCCAAGGCGGTGCTCGAGCACGCGGTCGCCGCGGCCCGCGCAGCCAACGTCGACTTCCAGACCGACTACGCGATGGCCGACCAGCCGTACGAGGCGATCATCGCCGCGGCGAAGCGCCACGGCTGCGACGCGATCTTCATGGCCTCGCACGGCCGCAAGGGCCTGCCCGCGCTCTGGTACGGCAGCCAGACGCGCGAGGTGCTGACCCATTCCGATATTCCTACTCTGGTCTACCGCTAAGCCCCGGAATTGATTTAGGTCAACGCGCCGGGCGCGCCGGCCTCTAGACTGCTTCCCGGATCGGTCTGGAGGCAAATTCGGCATGGCAAAACGCATCACGCGGCGCGATTTCCTGAAAGTTTCGGCCGCGGGCACCGCGGCGGCCGGTTTTCCGGTCGCGGTCACGGCGCAAAACGTCGTCACCGATGCGGCGGCTGCGAAACTGAAATGGTCCAAGGCCCCGTGCCGCTTCTGCGGCGTGGGCTGCGGCGTGAACGTTGCAGTAAAGGACGGCCAGGTCGTCGCCACGCACGGCGACCCGCAGTCGGAAGTGAACCGCGGCGTGAACTGCGTCAAGGGCTACTTCCTCTCCAAGATCATGTACGGCGAGGACCGCCTGACGCGGCCGCTGCTGCGCATGAGGAACGGGCGCTACGACAAGAACGGCGAGTTCACGCCGGTGACGTGGGAGCAGGCGTTCGACATCATGGCGGAAAAGTGGAAGGCCGCCCTCAAGGCGAAGGGGCCGTCCTCGGTCGGCATGTTCATGTCGGGGCAGTCGACCATCTGGGAAGGCTACGCCGCGGTCAAGCTGATGAAGGCCGGCTTCCGCTCGAACAACATCGACCCCAATGCGCGCCACTGCATGGCGAGCGCCGCCGTCGCCTTCATGCGCACCTTCGGCATCGACGAGCCGATGGGCTGCTACGACGACATCGAGCACGCCGACGCCTTCGTGCTGTGGGGCTCGAACATGGCGGAGATGCACCCGATCCTGTGGCAGCGCGTCGCCGACCGCCGGCTGGGGCATCCGCACGTGCAGGTCGCCGTGCTGTCCACCTTCGAGCACCGCAGCTACGAGCTCGCCGACCTGGCGCTGACGTTCGTGCCGCAGACCGATCTCGCCATCCTGAACTACATCGCCAACTACATCATCCGCCGCGGCGCGGTGAACAAGGACTTCGTCGCCAGGCACGTCGCCTTCCGCATCGGCAACACCGACATCGGCTACGGCCTGCGTCCCGAGCACGACCTGCAGAAGAAGGCGAAGAACGCCGCCGACGCCGGCGGCTGGAAGCCGGGCACGCTCGACGAGTTCGCGAAAATGGTCGCGCCGTACGACGAGAAGTACGTGTCGAAGCTCTCCGGCATCCCGGCCGAGCGGCTGCAGCGGCTCGCGCAGCTCTATGCCGATCCGAAGACCAAGGTGATGTCGTTCTGGACCATGGGCTTCAACCAGCACACGCGCGGCGTGTGGGCCAACCACATGGTCTACAACCTGCACCTGCTCACCGGCAAGATCTCGACGCCGGGCAACAGCCCGTTCTCACTCACCGGCCAGCCTTCGGCCTGCGGCACCGCGCGAGAGGTCGGCACGTTCTCGCACCGCCTGCCGGCCGACATGGTGGTGATGAACCCGAAGCACCGCGCCGCCACCGAGGAGATCTGGAAGCTGCCGCCGGGCACCATCCCCGAGAAGCCCGGCTTCCACGCCGTGGCGCAGAGCCGCGCGCTGAAGGACGGCCTGCTGAACTGCTACTGGACGCAGACCACCAACAACGTGCAGGCCGGCGCGAATTCCGTGAACGAGACCTGGCCGGGCTTCCGCAACCCGAGCAATTTCGTGGTCGTGTCCGACGTCTATCCGACGGTGACCACCGCGGGCGCCGACCTGATCCTGCCTTCGGCCATGTGGGTGGAGAAGGAGGGCGCGTTCGGCAACGCCGAGCGGCGCACGCAGTTCTGGAACCAGCTGGTCAACGCGCCGGGCGAGGCGCGCTCCGACCTGTGGCAGATCATGGAATTCTCGAAGCGCTTCCGCATGGAGGAGGTGTGGCCCGCCGAGCTCCTCGCGAAGAAGCCCGAATACAGGGGCAGGACGCTCTTCGACGTGCTGTTCGCCAACGGCGAGGTGAACCGCTACCCGAACTCGGAGCTCAACGCCGAGTACGCGAACCACGAGTCGAAGCTGCTCGGCTTCTACGTGCAGAAGGGCCTGTTCGAGGAATACGCGAAGTTCGGCCGCGGCCACGGCCACGACCTCGCGCCGTTCGAGACCTACCACAAGGTGCGCGGGCTGCGCTGGCCGGTGGTGAACGGCAAGGAGACGCT
>DASSPL010000295.1:0-30088 GCA_035699685.1 Burkholderiales bacterium
GACGCGGCCGATGGTGTCGTCGACGCCGAAGAGCTCGTCCTCGAACAGCGAGCAGCGGAAGCGGCTGCCGTCGGAGAAGCTCTCGTCGAAGCCGTTGGCGCGCAGCATGTCCCAGATGTACTGGTGGCTGGTGCGCGTAAGGCCCTTCGGGTCGCCGGAGAAGACCTTGTCGAGGAATTCGCCCAGCGTGCCGCTCCAGCGCGCGGCGCGGTGCTCCTTGGTGAACTCGACCAGCGACTTGAGGAAATCAGAATGGCCCGAATGCGGCTCAGTGTTCGATGGCTTCATGACGGCCTCCGCATCTGCGCTCATATCGCTCCTTGTCGAGCAAGAAAATAGCCTGTGCTCCGATAGTTACATCTAGTCACAGCCCACGACGGTTGTATTGCGTGGCCTCACCTGCATCAACGCGCCGATCGGTCTAAGAGTTGACCCGTCACCGGGGCACGCGTTCAGGTGGTGGCAGTCCTTCTTCTCCTGTCGACGAATGTCGACTCGCGTCGATGGCCGAGCCATGTCACGATTCGCCCTCACAGTGACATCGAACCCTTTTGTTATGACCACAGTCCAAGGGCCAAGATGCTGAAAGAGATCCTGGGGGTCGCCGACGACCCGCCCGCCCGCCGCCGCTGGTTCCACGACGAGTTCTTCGACCTGTTCGTCTGGCAGGCCGACGGCCAGGTGACGCTGTTCCAGCTCTGCTACGGGGTCGACTCGAGCGACCGGGCGCTGGTCTGGGACAAGAGCCGCGGCTTTTTCCACGACGGGCCGCCGGCGCCGGACGAGGTGGTCACGCGCTTCGACGATGCGGCGGTGGCCTTGCCCGAGGACATCCGCGCCGAGATCCGCGAAAAAATCCACGAGTTCGCCGGCCGGCGCCTCGCCGTGACGTCCCGGCGCAAGGCGTTCCGCCGCGCGGCCTGGCAGCGCTAGGGCATCAAGGGAAAGAACAGGGGGAGAGGATTTCTTTGCGGGCCGCGCGCTGCGCGCGCGCCGCGGTACTTGTTTGCTTCTGCTCGCGGCTCTGAAGGTCGCGATTATTCCCTTCGTGCGGCCAAGTTCGGCCTGACCTCATCTTGCTACCGGTTTCCCAGGAAGTCCACAACTAGTTGCGGCGTAGACAATCGGTGACAATTTTGTCTCTTTTGAGGGGGACAAGATGAAACCGGAACTGATGCTTCTCGCGTGGGCCGTGCTGCTCACATTTGTGCAGATGCTCATCGCCGTCGCCGGCGCGACGCGCCAGGTCGGGCTGCCGGCGCTCGCCGGGAACCGCGAAGCGCTGCCGCCATGCACGGGCTGGGCCGGCCGCGCCGCCCGCGCGCACCACAACATGCTCGAGAGCCTGGTGCTCTTCGCGGCCCTGGTGCTGATCGCGGTGGCGGCCGGCAAGACCGATGCCAACACGCTGCTCGGCGCGCAGATCTTCTTCTGGGCGCGCCTGGTTTATGCCGTGGTGTACATCGCCGGGATCGCGTGGGTGCGCACCGCGGTGTGGTTCGCCTCCATCGTCGGCCTGGCGCTCATTTTTTTCCGGGTAGTGGCGTAGGCACGCCGATCGCCACCGGCCGGATGGCCGAGCCGGCCGCGCCTTTCTCGCGCAGCGGCAGGATCATGGTGCACGAGAGCCACACGCGGTCGCGCGCCAGCTCGTCGAGCTTGGTGTTCTCGACGTGGTGGATGCCGGCCTGGGTGAGCATGTGGTGGTGCACCGCGAAAGGCAACGCCGGCGGCGCGCCGTGCGCGGGGCCGGCCTTGCCCTGCAGCATGCCCTCGGGCACCGGGTCGACGAATGGCGTGTCCAGCCCGATCGCGACCACGCGCTTTTCGGCGAGGTAGCGCGCCGCGTCGTAAGAAAGGCCCGGCGCCTTCGTGTAATAGGTCTTCTCGGTGTCCGGATCGCGCCAGTGATCGCCCCATCCGGTGTGCACGTAGACCACGTCGCCGGGCAGGATGCCGCGCCTGCCGAGGCCCTGCGCCTTGAGCATCTCCTCGATGTCCTTCGTCGTGACGAGCTCGCCGGCATTCATCGCCTGGCCCTTGCCGAGCAGCGCCTTCGCGTCGAGCAGCACCGCGCTGGTGATGATCGGCGGCGCCTTCTCGACGCCGAGCTTGAGGAGCGGCGAGTCCGGCGTGGGCTTGACGTCCTTCTGCGTGAAGCCGCCGTAGTACACCGCCTGGTCGGCGGGGAACGGCTCCCTGCCGTCCCACGGCTGGCGGAACGAGCCGAAATGGCCGAGCGCGTCGAACTGCGTGCCCTGCTGTCCGGGATCGGCGCCTTCGTTGATCGCGTCCATGTTGAACGCATGCGCGGTGAGCGGAATGCCGGCCGAGGGCTTCGCCTTCATGGCGTAAGGGCCGGCGAAGGGCGACAGCGGCATCGTGTTCGAGCGCACCTGCGACAGCTCGTAGGACTGCGCGCCGGCGAGCGCCAGGTGGTAGGCGCAGCGGCCCCACGTCGCGGCGCCGATCTGGTTCGCCATGCCGCGCTCGTCGCCCTGCGGCCACGGCGGCGCCGGCACCGGAGCGCGTTGCAGCTTGAGCGGCTCGGCGGCGTGAACCAGCAGCGGGGCCAGGAGAAGAATCCAACTAAGATAGGCGCGCATAAGTTTTTAAAAAGGGGACGAAGGTGCCGCAAGTCTACCGGGCCGGCCGCTTAGCGCTTTTACTGGCCGCCCTCGCCGCAAATCCCGCTCTGGCATCCAGCGATCCGCTCGCCGACGTGCTGCCCGACGGCGCCGCGGCCGTCGGCTACGTGCTGCGCCAGGAGCGATCGACCTATCTAGGCGCGCAGAGCGGGTTCGATCACCTGCCGCTTTACCTGTACGAAGGCGAGCGCGCCTACCTGCATGGGTCGCGCCTCGGCTTGAAGCTCAAGCAGGACGACTGGCGCTTCGACATGTTCCTGCGCTACCGCTTCGAGGGCTTCACGCGCGACCGGCGGCCCGACAGCATGACGGGCCTGGAGCCGCGCGAGCCGGGCTGGGACGCGGGCCTGAGCCTGCGCCGGCGCTTCGCCTGGGGAACCCCGTACGTCGAATACCTGCGCGACGTGAGCCACGCCTCGGAGGGCACCGAGCTGCGCGGCGGCTACTGGAACGAATGGCGGCGCGGCCGCCTGCTCGTGCGCCCGCACCTCATGCTCGCGTGGCGCAACTCGAAGCTCAACGACTACTACTACGGCGTCCCGGGGTACGCCGCGGGCGCCGGCGTCGACGCGCAGGCAGCCCTGTACGCGAGCTATTCGCTCACCGAGAGCTGGAACGTGCTCGGCGGGGTGGCGGCGACGCGCCGCGCGAGCGAGATCGCCGCGAGCCCGGTGACGCAGGGCGGGCTGCAGACCGAGCTCTTCGTCGGCCTGATGTACGACTTCTCGCCCAGGCAGAGGCGCTGGGCGCCGCAATCGAAGCCATTGATCGTGCGCGCGCTCTACGGCCATTCCAGCGACTGCGACATGCTGCAGATCATGCGCATGTCCTGCACTACGCGCCACACGGTCGACAACACCGACATCTGGGCGGTGCACCTCGGCCGCAAGCTGATCGAGGGCGCCGGCGGCCTGCCGGTCGACTTCGCCGGCTTCCTCGGCGTGCAGCGCCACCGCGAGAAGAGCTACGGTAACGACTTCTGGTCGCTGATGGCGTATTACAAGGCGTACTGGTACGGCTTCGGCTGGGACCGCTGGGTGCGCACGCGCGTCGGCTTCGGCGCCGGTCTGTCGTACTCGGAGCAGATCACGCAGATGGAGCTGCACGACCAGGGGCGCCGCGGGCGCGGCAACTGGAAGCTCCTCACCTACGCCGATCCGAGCTTCGAGGTGCGGGTGGCGAAGGAAACCTGGCTCGGCGTCGGCGTGTCGCACCGTTCGGGCGCCTTCGGCCGCTCGCAGCTCTATGGCAACGTCAACGGCGGCTCCAACTACATTTATGTCTCCGTCGAAACCACCTATTAAGGTCCTCAGCACCCTGGCGATGAAGGGCGCGCTGGACTCGGCGGCGCCTGGTCTTGGCGCCACCTTCCACGCCACGCAGGCGCTGCTCAAGGCGATCGCCGACGGCGAGAGCGCCGACGTGGTGATCCTGACCGACGAGGGCATCGCGCAGCTCGCGGCGCAGGGCAAACTCGCCGGGACGGCGCAGCCGGTAGGGCGCTCGGGCGTCGGCATTGCCGTTCGCGCCGGGGCCGCGAAGCCGGACATCAGCTCCGTCGATGCTATGAAACGCTCGCTCCTGAACGCCGAGTCGGTCGCGCATTCGCGCATGGGCGCGAGCGGCCTTTACTTCGCCAGCCTGCTCGAGCGGCTGGGGCTGGCCGACAAGCTGAAGAAGCGCGTCATCGTGGAGAAGGGCCCGGTCGGTGCGGCGGTGGCGCGGGGCGAGGCGCAGATCGGCGCGCAGCTCCTGTGCGAGCTCGCGCCGGTAGAGGGCATCGACATCGTCGGGCCGCTTCCGCGCGAGGTGCAGAACTACAACGCGTTCTCCGCCGCCATGATGAAAGACTCGCCGCAGGCGCGGGCCTTCATGGAGTTCCTGCGCTCGGACGCGGTCCGCGCCGCGATGAAGAAGAACCTCTTCGAGGCCTAACCGCCCTGGACGGAATAGCCGCCGTCGACCGGAATGGCGGTGCCGGTGATGAAGTCCGATGCCGCCGAGCAGAGAAAGACGGCGATGCCGCCCATGTCCGCGGGGGTGCCCCAGCGGCCGGCCGGCGTGCGCGCGACGACGCGCTCGTTCAGGCCGCCGATCTCCTTGCGCGCGCGCTGCGTGAGCGCGGTGTCGATCCAGCCCGGTAGCACCGCGTTGACCTGGATGTTGTCCTTCGCCCAGGCGCACGCGAGGGCGCGGGTGAGCTGCACGATGCCGCCCTTGCTCGCGCCGTAGGGGGCGACGAACGACGCGCCGAAGAGCGACATCATCGAGCCGATGTTGACGATCTTGCCGCCGCCCGCGCGCTGCATGTGCGGGTAGGCGGTCTGCGAGGCGACGAAGGCGCTGGTCAGGTTGCTGTCCAGCACGCGGCGCCATTCGTCGATCTCGTAGTCCTGCGGCGCCTTGCGGATGTTGATGCCGGCGTTGTTCACCAGGATGTCGAGCCTGCCCAGCCGCTCGGCCGCCTCGTTCACCATCGAGCGGCACGAGGTGTCGTCGAGGACGTTGGCCGGGATGGCGATCGCCTTCACCCCGAGCTTGTTGAGCCGCTCGGCGGCGGCGGCATTCTTGTTCTCGTCCCGGCCGGCGACGGCCACGTCCGCGCCGGCGCGCGCCAGGGCTTCGGCCATGCCCAGGCCGATGCCGCCGTTGCCGCCGGTGACCAGCGCGGCCTTGCCCTTGAGGTTGAAGAGGTCCATGGCCCGATTATGGATTAGTTGACAGAAGCAAGTATCCCGGCCGACGATGGCGCATGCGCATCGACGCCGTCCGCCGCTTCAACCGCTTCTACACCCGCCGCATCGGCGCCCTGCAGGGCGAATACCTGGGCACGCCGTTCCCGCTGCCGCAGGCGCGCGTGCTGTATGAGATCGGCCGGCGCGGGGAGTGCACCGCGAGCGAGCTCGGCGCGGACCTCGATCTGGATCCGGGCTATCTGAGCCGCCTGCTGCAGGGGCTGAAGCGCCAGCGCCTGGTGCAGGGCGAGGCGGCGAAGCACGATGCCCGCCAGCGGCGGCTGACCCTGACGCCCAAAGGCCGCAAGGCCTTCGCGGCGCTCGACGAAGGCTCGCGCCGCGCGGTGGGCGACATGCTCACCCCCTTGCGCGCGCCCGAGCGCGAGAAGCTGGTGCGCGCCATGGAGACGGTCGAAGCGGTGCTCGGCGCGCCGGCAAAGGAGCCGGCGGTGACGCTGCGCGCCCACCGCCCGGGCGACGTCGGCTGGGTGGTGTACCGCCACGGCGTGCTCTACGAGCAGGAATACGGCTGGGGGCTGGGATTCGAGAAGCTGGTCGCCGGCATCGCGGCGAAGTTCATGCGCGACTTCGACGCCGAGCGCGAGCGCTGCTGGATCGCCGAGATCGACGGCGAGCCGGTCGGCTCGGTCTTCGTCGTGAAGGTGAGCGCGCGGGTCGCCAAGCTGCGGCTGCTGCTCGTCGAGCCGCACGCCCGCGGCAAGGGCGTCGGCCGGCGCCTGGTCGAGGAATGCATCGCCTTCTCGCGCGCCGCCGGCTACCGCAAGCTCGTGCTATGGACGCAGTCGAACCTCACCGCGGCGCGCGCGATCTATGCCGCGCTGGGCTTCGAGAAGATCAGGAGCGAGCCGCACCGCGAGTTCGGCGTCCCCGTGGTGGGCGAGTACTGGGAGCTGGCTCTTACGCCGGTGCGGCGCCGAACCTGACGCTGCGGTTGCGGCCGTCCTGCTTGGCCGAGTAGAGCGCGCCGTCGGCCTGCGCGGCGAGCGCGTCGAGCGTGCCGCCGTCTTCCGGATAGCAGGCGACGCCGATGCTGACGCTTGCCGTGATGGTGCGCCCGTCCACGACGAGCGGCGTCTTGACGATGCGGTTGCGGATGCGCTCGGCGACCTCCATCGCGCCCTTCGAAGGCGTGTCCGGCAGCAGCACGATGAACTCGTCGCCGCCGTAGCGCGCCGCGACGTCGGTGAAGCGCAGCTCGGCCTGGATCGCCTTCGCCAGGTGGCGCAGCAGCTCGTTGCCGGCGGCGTGGCCATGGCTGTCGTTGACGATCTTCAGGTTGTCGGAGTCGATCATCAGCACGCTCGCCGGGCGGCCGTGGCGCGCGGCCTGGGCGAACAGGCGGTTGGCGGCGAGCGCGAAGCCGCGCACGTTGAGCAGCGCGGTCAGCTCGTCGGTCTCGGACAGGAGCTTGGCGCGCGCGAGGCCGTAGCGGATGTCGGCCGAGAACATGGTGGTGATGTAGCCCACCAGCAGCACCGGCGCGAGCTGGGCGAAGAAGCTGCCGACGAAGGGCAGCGACATCATCTCCAGGGGAGACACGCCGCCGCCGAGGAACAGATAGCACGCGCCGATCAGGCCGACGGCGAGCAGCGTGAACACCTTGCCGAGGGTGAGCGCGGAGGTGATCACGGGCAGCAGGTAGGCGTTGAGCAGCGGGCTCATCAGGCCGTCGGTGTGCCATAGCACCCAGGTGACGAAGGCCACCATGCCGCAGGTCTCGCTGGCGATCTTCCAGCGCGTCTCGCTGCGGTAGAAGTTGGCGTAGCGGAAGCTCATGACGAGCGCCGCGTAGAAGAACACCCCCATCCAGATGGCGGCGCTGGTCTCGGCATCCTCGCGCGCACCGCCGAAGATGAGGTACAGCAGCACCAGGATGAGCAGCAGCCAGTGGATCTCGGCCACCGTGCGCGAGATGCCGCGCAGCTCTTCCTGCTCGATGGAGACCGCGGCGTTGGCGGGCCCGTTTTGTTGTTTCAGCACGCTTGGCTTCCCCCTGCCTCGGCTTCCCCTTGAAAAGCCGTGCGTCTATTATCCATCGCGATGGAATTGTCCGCCAAGGGATTACGCGTCATCGTCACCGCCGGCGGCGCCGGCATCGGCCGCGTCATCGCGCAAACTTTTGCAAGCGCCGGCGCGCGCGTTTTCACCTGCGACGTCGATCCGCAGGCGAGCGCCGACACGCTCGCCGACGTGGCCAGGCTCGACGACGTCGAGCGGCTGTTCCGCGAGGCACACAAGAAGCTCGGCGGGCTGGACGTGCTGGTCAACAACGCCGGCATCGCCGGCCCGACGGCGAAAGTCGAGGACATCGATCCCGCCGACTGGGATCGCTGCATCGCCGTCGATCTGTCCGGCATGTTCTACTGCACGCGCAAGGCCATGCCGCTGATCAAGGCCGCGGGCGGCGGCAGCATCGTCAACCTGTCGTCGGCCGCCGGCCGCCACGGCTTTCCGCAGCGCAGCCCCTACTCGGCGGCGAAGTGGGGCGTGGTCGGCTTCACCAAGAGCCTGGCGGTCGAGGCCGGGCCGGACAAGGTGCGCGTCAACGCCATCCTTCCGGGCATCGTCGAGGGCGAGCGCATCGAAAGAGTGATCGCCGCCAAGGCCAAGGCGCACGGCGTGAGCCACGAGGCATTCCGCGAGAAGTTCCTCGAGACCACCAGCCTGCGTTCCACCGTCAGCCCGCAGGACATCGCCAACATGGCGCTCTTCCTCTGCACCCCGGCCGGCGCGAGGATCACGGGTCAGGCGCTCGCAGTCGACGGTGACGTGCGCTACCTCGTCTGAAGTAAGATCAAGCCTCCTTCAGAGGAGGAGGAAATGAGGATCCATACGCTTGTCGCGGCGCTCGCATTCCTGCTCGCCGCACCGTCGGTCCACGCGCAGAAGGTGATCCGCGTCTGGCACACCGAAACGCAGGCCAATTCGCAGGAGGCGATGCGCAACATCGCCAAGCGCTTCGAGGCCAAGAACCCGGGCGTCAAGGTCGAGGTCGAGGGGCTCGCCTGGGGCGATCTCGAGCCGAAGATCATGCAATCGCTCGCCGCGGGTACGCCGCCGGAGCTCTCGCACGGCCAGCCGATCACCTGCGCGGCGCTGCAGTCGAAGGGGCTGCTGCTGCCGCTCGACGAGGTGGTCAAGGCGATCGGCGAGGCGAACATCTACGACCAGGTGAAGCGCGTCTGCCGCGTCGGCAACACGCAGTACGGGCTGGTGCACGCGGCCGGCACGTCGCTCCTCATCTATCGCAAGGACCTGGCGGAGAAGCACGGGCTCAAGGCGCCGAAGACCTGGGCCGACCTGGTCGCCAACGCGAAGGTGCTCCACAGCGCCGGCATGGCCGGAATCACCATCCCGGGCGACAACCTGTTCATGAACATCCTGCTCGGCGAGCTGGTCAAGGCGAACGGCGGGGTGCTGTTCGACAAGCAAAACCGCCCGCAGGTCACCTCGAAGCAGGTGCTCGAGACGCTGGAATTCATCCGCGACCTGACTCAGTACGCGCCGAAGGGCTGGGAAGGCCACGGCTACCTCGAGACCTTCACCAACCTCACCGGGCAGAAGGCGGCCATGATGTTCCAGGGCTATGGGCGCGGCGCGTCGCTCATCGAGAAGAACGCGCCGCCCAACATGGCGAACGCGCAGTTCTTCGACGTGTGGGTGAAGCCGCACGGTCCGAGCGGCAAGCAGCCGGCGGCGCAGGTCGACGAGGAGCCGTGGATGCTCTTCAAGGGCTCGAGGAATCCCAAGGAGGCCATCGAGTTCCTGAAGTTCTTCTACCAGAAGGAGAACTACCTCGAGTACGTGCAGACCGTGCCGATCCATCTCTTCCCGATCACCAAGAGCCTGCGCGCCGACAGGGACTACCAGGCGACGCCGATGATCCAGCGCTGGAAGAGCTGGATCGAGGTGCAGGAGGGCTACCTGAACAATGACCAGGGCAAGCCGACGCTGGTGATCGACTGGGACGACATGAATACCAAGCCGTATCTCATGGAAGTGCTCGGCAGCGGCATCCTGCGCGACATGGTGATGGACGTGGCGATCGAGAAGAAGCCGGCGCGGGACGCGGCCGCGCGGGCACAGAAGCGGCTGGAAGACCTGCTCAGGTCAAAGGGTCATCTGAAGTAATGCGCGCCCAGCGGGCGGGATGGCTGCTCGTCCTGCCCGCGGTGGCGCTCATCGCCGCGCTTTCGCTCTATCCCGTCGCCTACGGGATCTGGCTCAGCTTCTACAACAAGCACGCGTTCTTTCCCGAGGCGCAGTGGATCGGGCTCGCGAACTACGCCGCGGTGCTCGCCGACGAGGAGTTCTGGCGCTCGCTCGAGCTCGGGCTGATCTACTCGCTCACCACCATCGCGCTGCAGCTGGTCCTGGGAACCGCCGCGGCGCTGTTGCTGAATGAAGCCTTCCCGGGCCGCGGCCTGGTGCGGGCGGCGGCGATCTTCCCGTACGTGGTGCCGACGGTGGTGGCCATCATCATCTGGAAATGGCTGCTGAACAGCCAGTTCGGGATCGTGAACTACGCCCTGGGCGTGCCGGTGAGCTGGTTCGGACGCGACTGGATCATGGTGTCGCTGATCCTGGTCAGCGTCTGGCAGTTCTTTCCGTTCGTCCTGCTGGCGGTGCTCGCCCGGCTGCAGACCATCCCGCCCGAGCTCTACGACGCGGCCAAGGTCGACGGCGCGGGTGCGTTCGCCCGTTTCGTGCACGTGACGCTGCCGCAGCTCGGCCCGGTGCTTTTCGTCGTGGTGCTGCTGCGCTCGATCTGGATGTTCACCAAGTTCGATACGCCGTGGCTCATGATCCAGGGCGGCGGCGCCGAGCCGTACATCCGTACGCTGCCGGTCTATACCTTCCAGCGCACCTTCGCTTACTACGAGGCCGGTCGCGGCTCCGCCATGGCGGTGCTCATGTTCCTGCTCCTCGTCGCGGCTGCCGCGCTGTATTTCCGGCTCTGGCGGCGCGAGGAGCACCTGTGAGGCGTTTGTTGATCGGCGCCGGCGCGGCGGCGCTGGTCGCCTTCACCGTCCTTCCCTTCGCCTGGATGGTGCTGACGGCGTTCAAGCGTCCTTACGAGATCTTCACCACCCCGCCCACTTTTCTGCCGGCGACGTATACGCTCGACAACGTCACGCGCCTCTTCGCCGAAACGCGCTTCGCCACCTACCTCGCCAACAGCGTGCTGGTGGCGAGCGCCACGGTGCTGTTGACCCTTCTGGTGGCGACGCCGGCTGCCTACGGCCTCACGCGGTTCCGCTGGCGCGGCCGCGAGCTGGTCGCGGGCGGCGTGCTGTTCACGTACATGTTCGCGCCGATCATGGTGATCATCCCGTTCTACGTGCTGATGCGCGCCGTCGAGCTCACCAACACGCACACGGGGCTGGTGCTCGCCTACAGCGCGTTCTGCCTGCCTTTCGCGCTCTGGCTCCTGCGCAGCTTCTTCCAGTCGATCCCGCCCGAGCTCGAGGAGGCGGCGTTCATCGACGGGGCGTCGCGCGTGCGCGCCGTGATCCATATCGTGCTGCCGCTCGCGCTGCCAGGGGTCATCGCCACCGGCACGTTCACCTTCATCCTCGCCTGGAACGACTACATGCTGGCCCGTGTGCTGCTCGCCGGGGATGAGCTGAAGACGCTGCCGGTCGGCATCGCCGATCTGTACAACTCGAGCGTGGTCGACTGGGGCATGATCATGAGCGCGGGCACGCTGGTGCTGCTGCCCGTGCTCGCGGTGTTCGTTTTCATTCAACGTTACCTGGTCACCGGCTGGGGCTCGGGAGGAATCAAGGGATGAGGCTGGACGGAAAGACGGCATGGATCACCGGCGGCGGGCGCGGCATCGGGCAGGCCATCGCCCTTCGCTTTGCGCGCGAGGGCGCGCGCGTCGCCATCATGGGGCCGCACAAGGAAACGCTCGCAGACACGGTGGCGAAGGGGCCCGGCATCGAGCCGCTCGTCGGCGATGCCACGCAGAAGAGGGACGTGGACGCGGCGCTCGACGTGCTCATGAGGAAGTTCGGCCGCATCGACATCCTCGTCAACAACGCCGGCGGCACCGACCCCAAGCCCTTCTTCGAGAAGACGGCGGCTGATTGGATGCGCATCTGGGAGCTCAACGTGGTGAGCGCTTTCCTGTGCTCGCAGGCGGCAGCCAGGCCGATGCTCGCGGCGAAGAGGGGCACCATCATCAACATCGCCTCGATCCGCGGCGTCGGCCACGCCGGGCGCGAGCCGATCATGGACTATTCGGCCGCCAAGGCGGGCATGATCAGCTTCACGCAGACCCTCGCCAAGCAGCTCGCGCCCCACGTCACGGTGAACGCGGTCGGCCCGGGCCACACGAAGACCGACATCTGGAAGAAGCTCGCGCCGGAGGTGAAGGACAAGATGCTCGCCGGCACGCCGCTAGCGCGCTTCGCCGAGCCGGAAGATATAGCGAACGCGGTGGTGTTCTTCGCCTCGGATGAGGCAAGCTTCATCACCGGGCAGCATCTCGTCGTCGACGGCGGCTTCGCCCTGAAATCCGGCTGATCAGACAGGAGGAGGAATGGCTGCAGCGCAAGGCAAGGTCATCATCACCTGCGCGGTGACCGGCTCGATCCATACGCCGAGCATGTCGCCGCACATTCCGATCACGCCCGAGGAGATCGCCGAGGCGGCGATCGGCGCCGCGAGAGCGGGCGCGGCGATCGTGCACCTCCACGCGCGCGACCCGAAGGACGGCCGCCCGACGCAGGACCCCGAGCTCTTCAAGCAGTTCGCCGCCAAGATCAAGGCGGCCTGCGACGTGGTGCTGAACTTCACCACCGGCGGCGCGCCGACCATGTCGATCGAGGAGCGCCTGCAGCCGGCGCTCAGGCTGAAGCCCGAGGTGGCCTCGCTCAACATGGGGTCGATGAACTTCGGCCTCTACGAGATGCTCGGCCGCTACAAGGAGTTCAAGCACGACTGGGAGAAACCCTACCTCGCGGGGTCGGACGAGCGCATCTTCAAGAACACCTTCAAGGACATCGCCTACATCCTGGAGAGCTGCCGCGAGAACGACACGCGCTTCGAGATCGAGTGCTACGACATCGGCCACCTCTACACCGCGGCGCACTTCCTCGACCGCGGCCTGGTGAAGCCGCCGCTGTTCATCCAGTCGGTGTTCGGCATCCGCGGCGGCATCGGCAACCACCCCGAGGACGTGATCCACATGAAGCGCACGGCCGATCGCCTGTTCGGCGACGCCTACTACTGGTCGGTGCTGGGAGCCGGGCGCGCGCAGATGCAGGTCGCCGCGCAGGCGGCGGTGATGGGCGGCAACGTTCGCGTCGGGCTGGAAGACAGCCTGTGGATCGGCCGCGGGCAGCTGGCGAAATCCAACGCCGACCAGGTGGCCAAGGCGCGGCGCATGCTGGAGGAGCTCGGCCTCGCGGTCGCGGCGCCGAACGATGCGCGCGACATGCTCAAACTCAAAGGAGGACGCAATGTGGCTTTCTAGGTTCCTGATACTGGCGCTGCTCGCGTTTCCGGCGGCGGCGCAGGAGTGGCCGAGCCGCGTGATCAAGTTCGTCTCGCCCTATCCGCCCGGCGGCTCGGTCGATCCGCTGGCGCGGCTCCTGGCGGCGAAGGTCGGCGAGGCGCTCAAGCAGAACATCATCGTCGAGAACCGCACCGGCGCTTCGGGCGTCATCGGCACGGACTACGTCGCGAAGAGCCCGCCGGACGGCTATACGTTCGTGTTCATCTTCGACACGCACGCCGTGCACCAGGCGCTGAACCCGAAGCTGCCGTTCGATCCGCTGAAGGATTTCGCGCCGGTGATGATCGTCGGCACCGCGCCGATGGCCATCACCACCGGGACGCAAAAGCCGTACAAGAGCTTCCAGGACGCGCTCGCCAGGGCCAAGTCCGGCGGCGTGAGCCTCGGCAACGTCGGCAACGGCTCGCTCGCCCACCTGACGACCATCGTGCTCAACCAGGCGACCGGCGCGAAGTTCGACCCGGTCGCCTACAAGGGTGGCGGGCCGCTGTCGGCGGACCTGATCGGCGGTCACGTCGAGCTCGCGCTGGCGTCCACCGCCGCGCAGGCGCAGCACGTGAGGAGCGGCAAGATGCGCGCCCTCGCCCTCACCGGTGACAAGCGCTCGCACACCATGCCCGAGGTGCCCACGCTGAAGGAGCTCGGCATCGACGTGGTGGCGCACGCCTGGTGGGGCATCCTCGCGCCGGCGGGTACGCCGCAGCCGATCATCGACAGGTTCCACGCCGAGCTCGTGAAGGCGATCAGGCTGCCCGACGTCAACAAGACGCTCACCGAGACGCAGGGCATGGACGTGGTGACGCTCAGCCCCGAGGCGACGCAGAAGTGGATCCAGGAGAACATGGCGCGCTGGGGCAAGGTCGTGCGCGACAACAACATCCGCGTCGAATAGCCAGCTTGTTCCGGCTGTCGTACCTGCCGCCGCTGATGGTCTACGCGGCGTACGGCGTCTCCGGCCTCACCGGCATCGTCGGCACGTTCTTCGTCAAGGAGTACCTCGACCTCTCGCCGGAATTCCTCGCGGCGCTGCTCTTCTGGGCCGGCATCCCGTGGGCGATGAAGATGCCGGTCGGCCACCTGGTCGACCTGATCTGGCGCTGGAAGGCGCTGCTCGTCTGGCTCGGCGCGGGGATGCTCGCCGCGAGCCTGCTCATCATGCTCGGCCTGGTCGCGCACATGGAGGCGATGCGCGGCGTGATGAGCGCCGAGCGCTGGTACGTGCTCGCCGCGCTGCTCGCGCCGACCGGCTTCATGATCCAGGACGCGGTGGCCGACGCGATGACGGTCGAGGCGGTGCCGCGCCACGACGATGCCGGGCGCCCGTACGACGAGCACGAGCGCAAGCGCATGCACACGACCATGCAGACGCTCGGCCGCGTGGCGGTGATCGGCGGCCTGGCGCTGGTCGCGCTGGCGAACGTGTACATCTTCTACGGCACCGAGGCCCTGCCGAAGGAGAAGAAGGCCGAGCTGTATGCCAACGTCTACACGGCGGCGCTGGTCATCCCGG
The DNA here is from genome assembly GCA_035699685.1 of Burkholderiales bacterium. Taxonomy (GTDB): domain Bacteria; phylum Pseudomonadota; class Gammaproteobacteria; order Burkholderiales; family SG8-39; genus SCGC-AG-212-J23. Next base: position 14,440 of record DASSPL010000295.1, read on the forward strand.
TGATCTCGGTGCTCGGCGTGATCCTGCACCGCTTCGTGAAGCACGCCCGCGAGGCGGTGGAGAAGACGCGCCCCAACTGGTCGATCCTGGGCGGCAGCCTCGCGTTCGTCGCCATCACGCTCGGCGTCGGCCTGGGCGGCGTGCCCTACGGGCAGGAGATCATCTTCGCCGGGTCGCTCGGCATCATCCTGTTCCTGCTGTGGCGGCTCGCGCGGGAGCTGGAGCCGGCGGCAAAGCAGGTGCTGGTGGCGACCGCGCTCATCCTCTTCATCTACCGCGCGGTGCCGGGCACCGGCGAAGGCACCACCTGGTGGATGATCGACGTGCTCAAGTTCGACGAGGCGTTCCTCGCCCAGCTGCAGCTCGTCACCTATGCGCTCACGCTGGTCGGCATGTTCGCGCTGCGCCGCTTCATGGCGGAGCACTCGATCGCCACCATCATCGTCGTGCTGACGGTGGCGGCGGCGCTGCTCTCGGCGCCGATGATCGGCATGTTCTACGGCCTGCACGAATGGACCGCCGCGCGCACCGGCGGGCTGCTCGACGCGCGCGCCATCGCCCTCATCAACACCGCGCTCGAGTCGCCGCTCGGCCAGATCGCCATGATCCCGATGCTCGCCTGGATCGCGAACTCGGCGCCGGCCAACCTCAAGGCGACCTATTTCGCCGTGATGGCCTCTTTCTCGAACCTCGCCCTGGCGGCCTCGCAGCTGGGCACCAAATACCTGAACCAGGTATTTACCGTGAAGCGCGGTGGATACGACGAGCTGGGTGCGCTGATGATTACGGCCATGGTCGTTGGCCTGGCGCTTCCCCTGGTCGCGGTGGCAGCCGTGCGGCTTCTGCGGATGCGAACGGCGTAACCGACGGGAACGAAGCTTGCGGCGGCCGGTACCAAAGGAGAGTCGATGAACCCGAGGGAAACGATCACCAGGCAGATCCACGGGCTGCTCGAGCGCGAGCGCCGCATCAACATCCACCGCTTCCCCATCAGCATCAGCAACGCCGACGGCGTCGCCACCCTCGAGGGCGAGGTCGGCGACATCGCGGCGAAGAAGCTCGCCCTCGAGCTCGCCGCCTCCGTGTCCGACGTGCGCGGCGTGGTCGACCGCCTGCGGGTCGCCCCCGGCGAGCGGCGCGGCGACGGCGCCGTACGCGACTCGCTCGCGCGCATGTTTCTCGAGCACGGCGAGTTCCGCAATTGCACGCTGCGCTCCCTTACGAATGAGCGCACCGAAATTCTGCGCGAAGGCAATGGCGACTCCGTCGGCGATATCGAGATCGCGGTTAAGGACGGCGTCATCACGCTCGAGGGCCACGTCATCAGCGTGCCGCACCGGCTGTTCGCCGGCGTGCTGGCGTGGTGGACGCCGGGCCGCTGCGACGTGGTCAACGCGCTCGAGGTGCAGCCGGCGTACGAGGAGCGCGACGACGAGGTAACCGAGGCGCTGCGCCTGGTCCTCGAGGCCGACCCGGCGGTCGACGCCGCGCAGATCCGGCCGAACTGCGAGAACTGGACGGTGACCCTCGAGGGCAATGTGCCGAACGAGGAGCAGAAGCGGCGTGCCGAGATGGATGCCTGGTACCTCTCGGGCGTGGAGAAGGTCATCAACAGGCTCACGGTGACGAGCTAAGATCCTCCGCAAGGAGGGTCCATGCCGACCCAGCACGAGAAGGCCGAGCGCTTCCGCGCGCTCCACGCAGGACCGGGCGCGTTCGTGATTCCCAATCCCTGGGACGGCGGCTCGGCGCGCATCCTCGCCGGGCTGGGCTACCGGGCGCTCGCCACGTCGAGCGGCGCCGCGGCCGGCGTGCTAGGCCGCCGCGACGGCCGCATCACTCGCGACGAAGCGCTCGCCCAAGTGCGCATCATCGTCGCCGCGACCGACCTGCCGGTATCGGCGGACCTCGAGAAGGGCTTCGGCGACTCGCCCGAAGCCGTGGCCGAGACGGTCCGGCAGGCGGCGCACGCCGGCCTGGTCGGCTGCTCGATCGAGGACGCGACCGGCAACAAGGACAAGCCCCTCTACGACTTCCACTTCGCCGTCGAGCGCGTCAAGGCCGCGGCCCACGCCGCGCGCCAGACGGGCTTGCCTTTCACGCTCACCGCGCGCAGCGAAAACTTCCTGCGCGGCAACCCGAGCCTCGACGACACCATCAACCGCCTGCGCGCGTTCGCCGACGCCGGCGCGGACGTCCTCTTCGCGCCCGGCCTGCCCGATCTGGCTTCCATAAAGGAAGTCTGCGAAGCGGTGTCGAAGCCGGTCAACTTCATGGTTGGCATCAAGGGCAAGTCGTTCAGCGTCGCCGAGCTCGAGCAGGCCGGCGTGCGCCGCATCAGCCTCGCCACTTCGCTCTTCCGCGCGGCCATGACGGCGCTGGTCGAGGCCGGCACGGAGGTGAAGGAGCGCGGCACCTTCACCTACCTCGAGCGCTCGCTCGCCACCCCGGAGCTGAACAAATTCATGGCCGAGTGATCGCGGCCTGCACCTCCGCCGCGGCGCCCGGATGGCTCGAGCTGCGCCAGGCGCTCTGGCCGGGAACCGGCGAAGCGCACCGGGCCGAGATGGTCGCGTTCCTGGCGGACCCGGACCGTTACGCGCAGTTCGTCGCCTATGAAGACGGGACGCCGGCGGGCCTCGCCGAGGCCGCCATCCGCAGCGACTACGTGAACGGCACCGCGTCGTCGCCGGTCGCTTTCCTCGAGGGCCTCTACGTCGCGCCGGCGTTTCGCCGGCGGGGCATCGCCACCGAACTGGTCGCGAAGGTCGCGGGATGGGCGAGGGCACGCGGCTGCAGCGAGCTCGCATCCGATGCGCTGCTCGACAACACCGGCAGCCATGCCGCGCACCGCGCGCTCGGCTTCGACGAAACCGAGCGCGTGGTGTTCTTCAGGAAACCGCTATAGGTTCCTCTTCCATCAGCGCGATCTGCTCGCGCAGCTCCAGTATCCGGTCCTGCCAGTAGCGCTGGGTGTTGAACCACGGAAACGCCGCCGGGAAGGCGGCGTCGTCCCAGCGGCGCGCGATCCAGGCGGAGTAGTGGATGAGGCGCAGCGTGCGCAGCGCCTCGATCAGGTGGCGCTCGCGGCCATCGAACTCGGCGAACTCGTCATAGCCGTTCAGCACGTGGCGGAACTGCACGCCCATCGCGGCGCGGTCGCCCGACAGGAGCATCCACAGGTCCTGCACCGCCGGGCCCATGCGCGAATCGTCGAGGTCGACGAAATGGGGCCCATCCTCGGTCCACAGGATGTTGCCGGGGTGGCAGTCGCCGTGCAGCCGGATGTGCGCCACGCCGCCGGCGCGCTCGTAGCACCGCTCGACGCCGCCGAGCGCCTGCTCGGTGACCGCCTTCCATGACGCCAGCAGGTCGGCCGGCAGCCAGCTGCCTTTCAGGAGGAACGCACGCGGCTCGTGGCCGAACGACTGGGGCGTCAGCGTCTCGCGGTGCTTGAACTTGCGCGTTGCGCCCACGGCGTGGATGCGGCCGATGAAGCGGCCGATCCACTCCAGCGTGCGGGGATCGCCGAGCTCCGGCGTGCGCCCGCCGCGCCGCGGATAGATGGCGATGCGAAAGCCGGCGAAGCGCAGCGAGTGCGACGGCGCCACCACGGGGATCTCGCGTTCGGCGAGCTCGCGGGCGAAATCGTGCTCTTCATCGATCTGCTGCTCGCTCCAGCGCTCGGGACGGTAGAACTTCGCCACGACGACGGTGTTGTCCTCCAGCCAGACCTGGTAGACGCGGTTCTCGTAGCTGTTCAGGCTCAGCAGCCGCCCGTCGGGGCGCAGGCCCGCGGCGCTGATGGCATCGAGCACCACGTCGGGCGTCAGCCTCGAGTAGGGGTGGAGGTCCACGGTTAGAATTGTGCGCCATGGCCGACGCGATCGAGGTCCACGACCTGCATTTCTCTTATGGCGACCTGGAGATCTTCCGCGGCTTGTCGCTGCGCATCCCACGCGGCCAGGTGGTGGCGATCCTCGGCGCGAGCGGCTGCGGCAAATCGACGCTGCTCAAGCTGATCGGCGGGCAGCTCGCGCCGTCGAAGGGCACGGTGAAGGTCGCCGGCACCGACGTGCACCAGCTCTCGTCCGAGGACCTGTACCGCCTGCGGCTCGAGATCGGCATGATGTTCCAGAACAGCGGGCTGTTCACCGACTCGAGCGTCTTCGACAACATCGCCTTCCCGATCCGCGAGAATTTCAGCCCGCCGGAGGAAATCGTGCGCCGCATGGTGCTGATGAAGCTGAACGCGGTCGGCCTGCGCGGGGCGCGCGACATGCGGCCGAACGACCTCTCCGGCGGCATGACGCGCCGGGTGGCCCTGGCGCGTGCCATCGCCACCGACCCGAAGCTGATGATGTACGACGAGCCCTTCGCCGGGCTCGACCCGATCTCGCTCAACCACATCCGCCACCTGATCCGCCAGCTGAACGAGGCGCTGGAGCTGACCTCGGTCGTGGTCACCTACGACGTGAAGGAGGCGCTCGCGGTGGCCGACTACTGCTATGTGATCTGCGACGGCGTGGTGCTCGGCAAGGGCAAGTCGGAGGAGATCGAGAAGTCGACCAGCCCGTACCTGCGGCAGTTCGTCAACGCGCTACCCGACGGCCCGGTGCGGTTCCATTTCCCTGCGCCGCCGCTCGAGGAAGACCTTCGCCTTACCTCTGAAGATCAGCCTTCAGCGCATTGAGGAAGCGCGCCGCCTCGCCGCCGGTGGCGGCACGGTGATCGAAGGTCAGCGATAGCGGCAGCACCCGGTGCGCGCCGATCGTGCCGTCGGCGGCGACGACCGGCCGGCGCTCGATGCGCCCGGCGCCGATGATCGCCACCGTGGGCGGCACCACGATGGGCGAGGCATACCGGCCGCCGATGGTGCCGAAGTTGGAGAGCGTGATCGTCGCGCCGCGCAGCCTGTCGGGCGACAGCGAGCGATCGCGTGCCTTGGTGATCAGCTCCTCCAATTCTTTTTCCAACTCTTGAATCTTCTGCGCATCGCGTAGCACGGGCACCAGCAGCCCATCGGGCAGGTCGACGGCGATGCCGAGATCGATCTCTTCGCGCAGGGTGAGTGCATCGGCCCTGCCGTCATACCACGCGTTGAGGGCGGGCTCGGCGCGGCAGGCGGCGATGATCGCGCGCGCGAGGCGCGCCATGGCCTTCGTGCCCTGCGGCCAGTGCTCGATATCCGCGTCGTCGATGATCGTGACCGCCGCTACTTCGGCGTGCGCGCTCGCCATGTTGCGCGCCATGGCCGCGCGCAGGCCTTTCTGGGCATTCGCTGGAACCGGAGGAGAGCCGCGCGCGGCGCGCTTCACGTCCTCGGTGGTGGCTACGCCGCCCGGGCCGGTCGGCTGGACGGTGGCGAGATCGACGTTCAGGTTGCGCGCCAACGCGCGCACCGCGGGCGTGGCTTTGACTTCGCTCGACGGCGGCGCGGAGACCTTCGCCTTTGCTTCGGATTTGGTGGCGAGATCGCCCACGATGGTGCCGGTGTCCTGCACCGTGCCTTCGAAGCCGATGAGCGGCGCGCCGACGTGGATCTTGTCGCCCGGGCCGCCGAACAGCTTTTCCACGGTGCCCGAGAAAGGCGCCGGCACCTCGACGATCGCCTTGTCGGTCTCGACCGATACCATCGCCTGGTCGGCCTCGATGGCATCGCCGGCTTTCACGTGCCACTCGACGATCTCGGCTTCCTGCAGGCCCTCGCCGAGGTCGGGCAGGTTGAAGACGCGCATTACTGGTACTCCATCAGCTTGCGCGCCGCGCGCACGATGCGCGACGCGTCGGGCATGTAGTGGTGCTCGAGCCGGAACATCGGCGTCACGGTGTCCCAGGCGGTGACGCGCTCGACCGGCGCGACCAGCGACAGCAGCGCCTGCTCGGACACGTTGGCGGAGATCTCGGAGGCGAGGCTGCAGGTGCGCGGCGCCTCGGTCACCACCAGGCAGCGGGTCGTCTTGCGCACCGATTCGAGGATCGTGTCCATGTCGATCGGCTTCACCGTGGCGAGGTCGATCACCTCGGCGAACACGCCTTCGGCGGCGAGCTCGTCGGCCGCCTCGAGCGAGGTGTGGACCATGCCGCCCCAGGCGACGAGCGTGAAGTCGGTGCCCTCGCGCACGACGAACGCCTCATCGAGCGGCAGCGGCGCCCCGTCGTCCAGCACCTCTTCCTTGAAGCGCCGATAGAGCCGCGACGGCTCGAGGAAAATGACGGGGTCGGGATCCTGGATCGAGGCGAGCAGAAGACCGTAGGCCTTCGCGGGGGAAGAGGGATAGACGACGCGGATGCCCGGTATGTGGGCGAACATCGCCTCCGGGCTCTCGGAATGATGCTCGGGCGCATGGATGCCGGCGCCGCACGGCGTGCGCAGCACCATCGGGCAGGTCAGGCGTCCCTGAGTCCGATGCCGCAGCCGGCCGGCGTGGTTGAGCATCTGGTCTATGGCGAGGTAGGCGAAGCCGGCGAACTGGATCTCCGCCACCGGGCGCAGGCCCTCGGCCGCCATGCCGACCGCCATGCCGGCGATCAGGCCCTCCGCGAGCGGCGTGTCGGCGACGCGCTCTGCGCCGAAGCGCTTCTGCAGTCCCGCGGTGGCGCGGAACACGCCGCCGTTCAGGCCGACGTCCTCGCCCAGCACCACGACGTTCTCGTCTTCCTCCATGGCGCGCGCCAGCGCCAGGTTGACCGCCTCAACCAGCGTGATGCTCGACATCGGCGGTCTCCGTCTCTTCGGTGAGGGCGGCCAATTGCCAGGCGTACTGGCGCGGCAGGCGCGCGTAGAGGTGCTGGAACATCTGCTCGGGCCCGGGCTGCGGCGTCTTCAGGTAGTCGTCGACGCACTTCTGCACCTGCGCCGCGACTTCCTTGCCGAGCGCCTGCTCCTCGGCCGGCGACCAGGCGCCCCTGGCGAAGAGCCAGTTTCGAAGGCGCACGATCGGCTCTTCCTTCCAGTGCGCGGCGAGCTCCTCGGCGCTGCGATAGCGCGTCGCGTCGTCGGCCGTGGTGTGGTCGGAGAGGCGATAGGTCAGCGCCTCGACCAGCGTCGGGCCGCCGCCCGAGCGCGCGCGCTCGACCGCTCGGCCGAACACGTCACGCACCGCGATGAGGTCGTTGCCGTCAACCTGCTCGCAGGCGATGCCGGCGGCGATGCCCTTCTGCGCCAGCGTCTGCGCGCGGCTCTGCATGTGGCGCGGCACGGAGATCGCGTAGTGGTTGTTGACGACGATGAAAACCATCGGCAGCTGCCAGGCGCCGGCGGCGTTGAGCGCCTCGTAGAAGTCGCCTTTCGAGGTCGCGCCATCGCCGCACAGCGCGGCCGCGACGCGCGGCTGGCGGCGCAGCTTCATGGCGTACGCCACGCCCACCGCGTGCGGCATCTGGCTCGCGATCGGCACGTTGAACGGAAAGTCGCGCGGCGACTCGGGGAACACGTTGCCGCGCTCGTCGCCGCCCCAGTAGAGCAGCGTGCGGTGCGGCGAGACGCCGCGCAGCATGAGCACGCCGCTTTCGCGGTAGCTCGGCAGCAGAACGTCGTCTTTGTGCAGCGCGGCGCCGAGCCCGGCGTCGATCGCTTCCTTGCCTAGCGTCGACGCGTAGGTGCCGATCTTGCCGGTGCGCTGCAGCGCAATAGCCTTCGCGTCAAAGGCGCGCATCTGCACCATCGCCCGGTAGTCGGGCACCAACGCACGGGGATCGGCGGCAAAGGAGGGGAGATCAGCGGCTTCCCGCCCATCGGGCAGGAGGTAGCGGGTGAACCGTATCTCGAAGGTGGCGGCGACGGTCATCGAAGCCCCTTTCGGTTAGGCGCCTTCCCTCGTGAGGTTGGAGCCTGGTTGTTGTTACGACAGATTATGCGCGAAGAAATTCGCGCTCGCAGGGAGCAGGCGAGGCGGTGCACCCGCGCTAGTGTGCGCGGCGCACCCGAAAACCGATTAAGGCGGGGAGTTAGTCCGGACGGCTAGGTCTTGCCGCCGTCCTTGGGGAGGAACTTCAGCGCCACGCCGTTGTTGCACCAGCGCTGGCGGGTAGGCGGCGGGCCGTCGTCGAATACATGGCCGTGGTGGCCGCCGCAGCGGGCGCAGTGGTACTCGGTGCGCGGGTAGATCAGGAAGAAGTCCTTCTTCGTCTCGAACACGCCGGGGATGGTGGTGAAGAAGGACGGCCAGCCGGTGCCCGACTCGAACTTCATCTCGGAGGTGAACAGCGGCAGCCCGCAGCCGGCGCAGGCGAAGATGCCGGGGCGCTTCTCGTCGTTGAGCGGGCTCGAGCCGGCGCGCTCGGTGCCCTCCTTGCGCAGCACGTGGAAGGATTCGCCCGGCAGGCGCTTCTTCCACTCGTCGTCCGAAAGCTTCACCTTGTCCGTCGGCGAGGGCGTCTGCGCGCCCGCCGGCAGGAAGCTCTTCCAGTTCTTCTGCAGCTCCTCGACGCCTTTCATAGTGGTGGGAGGCGCAGCCTGCCCCGGCCTGGCGACGGCCGCCAGGGCAAGCAGTTTGAGCAGGGTGCGCCGGTCCATGGGTCTCCTTTGCTAGACCCCCACAGTCTACAGCGGGATGTTGAAGCGGATGGAGAGGCTCGGCGCTCCATACCCGTGCACGGGCGCGGGGCGCACGACGGGAACATGCGCGACCGGCGCCGCGTAGTACGGGTACACGACCGGGGGAGGCGGCGCGTACACGACTCGCGGCGCCGGCACGACGACAACCGGGCGCGGCGCGTAATAGTGGTGGCGGTAATGGTGATGCTGGTGCTGGTGCTTGGCGCGGTAGCCGTGCGCCGGTGCCCAGCGCGGCGGGTCGGCGAGGACTGCACCCGAGAATCCCAGGGCGAGGGCGGCGAGGACGATCCTGTTCAGCATGGTGCTTCTCCGTTCGGTGATGGCGACGCTCATTTCACGCGCCAGCCGGCCGGAAGTAACCCGCTAAAGTGCAAGAGGTGTAACAGGGTGTAAGGCGGCGGCCGCCCGGACTGCCCGGAACGCCTACTTCTTCCGCTTCTTCTTCAGGGCGGCGAGCTCTTTCTCGACCAGGACGCGGGGCTTGCGGTACTGGCCGAGGCCGGCGACGCGCCGCTCGAAGGGGTCGCGGCGCACGACGGCCCGCAGGTGGCGGCCGTCGACCAGCTTGAAGTGGCGCAGCTCGTCGAGCTGCTCGCAGATGCCCCAGCAGTGCTGCGTGCCGCTCACCCAGATGGAGGGATCGACGCGCCGCAGGTCGAAGGGCAGCGAGTACTCGCGCAGGGTCTTGTGGTTGAGCCGGTTGGTGTACTCGTGGAAGTACGACATGGCGAGCTCGCGCAGCGTGCGGTAGACCGGGTCGCGCCAGCGCAGGCCGATGCCGTTGGTCTTCGAGATCGCGCCCCAGCGGCCGTTCCTGCGGAAGAGGGCGACCACGTGGTCGAAGTCGCGCTCGGCGCGCATGTCCAGAAGGAGCGGCGGCTCGCCGTGCACCCACAGCGCCGCCGCGGCCAGCATGGCGCCCTCGATGCAGTGCGCGCGCTGCGTGCGCAGCACCTCGCCCACCGTCCGGCAGGTGTCGCCGTCGGGCTCGAAGTTCTGCTTCAGATCGTGCAGGTACATCTGGATCTTCTGCGGCGTGTCCAGGCGCCGCAGCACGGCGAAATGGCGCGCGCTCAGGCCAAGATCGGACTCCCGGGCAAATTTCTTCGGCATCGCTCGCCAAAAAATATAACGCCCCGCCGCCGGGGGCAATCGTGCGCGCAACTGCCTGATTTGCCCGCTGAAACGGACGGGTTACAAAACTGCCGTCACCGCGGTAACGCGCCCGCCGTACCTTCGCTGTCGAAATCGCCCTGGCCGCTTCGACAAGGGACGAGGCCTATTGATGACCGCTACCTTTCTTCCGCGGCGCGCGCTCCAGCATCTCCATGGCGAGGTCGTAGAGCCGCGCGCCGGGCCCGCCCGGGCCGATGCTCTGCAGGCTGACGCGCGCGCCTTCGACGAGGAGGAAGATCTCGTCGGCGAGACGCTCGGGGCGCGCATAGCCCGCCTTGCGCACCAGGGCCACCAGGCGCTCGCGCGTGCGGCGCTTCTGCGCCTCGACCACGCGGCGGGCGGGATGCTTTCGCTCGGCGAGCTCGACGGCGGCGTTGGCCACCGCGCAGCCGCGGCAGTCGGACTCGGTCGCCATGCGCGCGACCTCGCGCAGCAGGAAGCGCAGCTGCGCCTGCGGGTCGTTCGGGTGCGCGGCGCTGGCCGCCTCCCATACCGCCTCGCTTTCCGCGGCGAGCCCGGCGAGGTAGGCGGCGATCAGCTCGTCGCGCGAGCTGAAGTGCCGGTACAGCGTCATCTTGTTGGTGCCGGCGGCGGCGGCGATGGCGTCGACGCTGACGGCGTGGATGCCGTCGCGATGGAACAGCTCGCGCGCCACCTGCAGGATGCGCTCCCGCGGCGGCGGCTGCGCCGGCGGTTTCAAACGCGCCATGAACGCGGAAAGAGCAGAGGTTGACAGAGCATGTTACCGATCAGTACCATCATGGTACTACCTAGTAACATCCGCAGCAATCCCGGGGAGTTTCGGCATGCGTAGTGCCTCCATCGTTTCGCTGCTCGCGCCGCTTGTTGCGCTGTCCGTCGCCGCGTGCAGCCCGTCCAACGGCTCCGAGAAGAAGGGCGGCGGCCCTCCCGGCATGGGCGCCATGCCGGCGCCCGAGGTGACGGTGGTCACGGTCGAGCCGAAGTCGATCCCGCTCACGTTCGAGTATGTCGGCCAGACCGCCGGCTCGCGCGAGGTGGAAGTGCGCGCGCGGGTCACCGGCATCCTGCTCAAGAGAAACTTCGAGGAGGGCATGCCGGTCAAGCAGGGCCAGTCGCTCTTCACCATCGACCCGGCGCAGTACGAGGCGGCGGCGGCGCGCGCGGAGGCCGACGTCGGCGCGGCGGAAGCGCGCCTCGAGCAGGCGCGGCGCAACGCCGCGCGCCTGAAGCCGCTCTACGCGGAGAAGGCCGTCAGCCAGAAGGATTACGACGACGCCGTGTCCGGCGAGCAGATCGGCGCCGCCGACCTGAAGGCGGCCCGCGCCCGGCTGGCGGAAGCGAGGTTGAATCTCGGCTACACCAAGGTCGAGGCGCCGGTCTCCGGCGTGACCGGCCGCGCGCTGCGCTCCGAAGGCTCGCTCGTCTCCGGGCCCGACGTCCTGCTCACCACCGTGGTCCAGGTCAATCCGATCTGGGCCAATTTCGGCATCCCGGACAACGAGCAGCAGCGCCTGACGAAGGACGCGCAGGCCGGCACGCTCAGGCTGCCGCGCCATTTCGAGGTCGAGCTGCGCCTCGCCGACGGCACGGTCCATCCGCACGCCGGCAAGCTCGATTTCTCCGACGTGCGCATCTCGGCGGCGACCGGCACGCGCGAGACGCGCGCCGAAGTGCCGAATCCGCAGGGCGCGCTGCGCCCGGGCCAGTTCGTGCGCGTGGTCCTCAAGGGCGCGTCGATCCCCAATGCCGTCACGGTGCCGCAGCGCGCGGTGCTCGAAGGCCCGCAGGGCAAGTTCGTCTACGTGGTCGACGACAAAGGCACGGCGCAGCCGCGGCCGGTGCAGGCCGGCCAGTGGCGCGGCGACCAGTGGGTCATCACCTCGGGCCTGAAAGGCGGCGAGCGGGTGATCGTCGACGGCGTGATGAAGCTCGGCCCGGGCGCGCCGGTGAAGATCGCCGAAGCCAAGTCCGAAGCGAAGAAATAGATGTTCAGCCGCTTCTTCATCGACCGGCCGATCTTCGCCGCCGTGCTGTCGATCTTCATCGTGCTCGGCGGCCTCGCCGCGATGCGCGTGCTGCCGGTGGCGCAGTACCCGGAGATCTCGCCGCCGGTGGTGACGGTGAGCGCCATCTATCCCGGCGCCTCGGCGCCGGTGCTCGAGTCGACGGTGGCCGCGCCGCTCGAGAACGCCATCAACGGCGTCGAGGGCATGATCTACATGAACTCGACCTCGTCGGCCAACGGCATGGTGCAGATCCAGGTCACCTTCGAGATCGGCACCGACATCGACAAGGCGGCGCTCAACGTCAACAACCGCGCGAAGCAGGTCGAGCCGAAGCTGCCGCTCGAGGTGCGCCGCCAGGGCGTGACGGTGGAGAAGGGCTCCTCGGCCTTCCTCCAGGTGGTCGCCTTCTACTCGCCCGACGGCCGCCACGACGACATCTTCATCTCCAACTACGTCACGCTCAACATCCTCGACGAGATCAAGCGCGTGCCCGGCACGACGCTGGTGCAGATCTTCGGCGCCAAGGACTACGCCATGCGCCTGTGGCTGCAGCCCGACCGCCTCGCCACGCTCAAGCTCGCGCCCGCCGACATCGTCCGCGCGCTGAACGAGCAGAACGCGCAGTTCGCCGCCGGCAAGGTGGGCGAGGCGCCGACCAAGGGCAGCCAGGAGCTCGTCTACAGCATCACGACCAAGGGGCGCCTGTCGGAGGTCAGCGAGTTCGAGAACATCATCCTGCGCGCGAACGGCGACGGCTCGCTCCTGCGCCTCAAGGACGTGGCGCGCGTCGAGCTCGCCGGCAAGGACTACAGCTTCCAGGGCAAGTACAACGGCAGCCCGGCCACGCTGATGGGCATCTTCCTCCAGCCGGGCGCCAACCAGCTCGAGGTCGGCGAGGCGGTGCGCACGCGATTGAAGGAGCTGGAGGGGCGCTTTCCCGCCGGCCTCGCCTACGCCATCCCGTTCGATACGACGATGTTCGTCGAGGTCTCGATCCGCGAGGTGATCATCACGCTGGTCGAGGCGATGATCCTGGTGTTCCTGGTGGTGTTCCTGTTCCTGCAGAACTGGCGCGCCACGCTGATCCCGTTCGCCGCGGTGCCGGTGTCCCTGATCGGCACCTTCGCCGGCCTGCTCGCGCTCGGCTACTCGATCAACACGCTGACGCTCTTCGGCATGGTGCTCGCCATCGGCATCGTGGTCGACGACGCGATCGTCGTGCTGGAGAACGTCGAGCGCATCATGGCCGAGGAGGGCCTCGGGCCGCGCGACGCCGCGGTCAAGGCGATGAAGGAGGTGACCAGCCCGATCATCGCCATCGTGCTGGTGCTGTGCGCGGTGTTCATTCCGATCGCCTTCCTCGGCGGCCTGACGGGCGAGCTCTACCGGCAGTTCGCGGTGACGATCTCCATCGCCGTGGTGATCTCGGGCCTGGTCGCGCTGACGCTGACGCCGAGCCTCTGCGCGATCCTGCTGCGGCGCGAGCACAAGGAGCCCGGCCGCTTCTTCGGCTGGTTCAACCGCAGCTTCGCGCGCGCCACCGACCGCTACGAGACCGGCGTCGCCTGGATGATCCGCCGTGGCGCGGTCGCGCTGGTGCTGTTCGCCGGCATGGTGCTGGTGACCGGGTATCTCTGGCGCGTGACGCCCGGCTCGCTGGTGCCCGACGAGGACCAGGGCTGGTACTTCGCCCCGGTGATCCTGCCCGACGGCGCGTCGCTCGCGCGCACCGACAAGATGGTGGAGGAGGTCGTCGCCGCCATCCGCTCCAATCCCTTCAACGAGCACGTGATGGCGTTCACCGGCTTCGACTTCGCCGGCGGCTTCGTCTTCCGCGAGAACGCGGCCACCATCTTCGTCACGCAGAAGCACTGGGACGAGCGGCCGATGCCGGTCGGCGCGCTGGTGGGCGAGTTCTACGGCAAGACCGGCCACATCAAGGAAGGCCTCGCCATCGCCTTCCCGCCGCCCGCCATCTTCGGCCTCGGCACCGCCGGCGGCTTCGAGTTCTACCTGCAGAACCGGGGCGAGGGCGGCCCGAAGCGGCTGTGGGAGGTGTCGCAGAAGTTCATCGGCGCCGCCTCGCAGAGCCCGAAGATCGCGATGGTCAACACCTTCTGGCGCGCGAACGTGCCGCAGCTCTACGTCGACGTCGACCGCGAGAAGGCCAAGTCGCTCGGCGTGCCGCTCGACGACGTCTTCAGCACGCTGGCCGCCACGCTCGGCACCTACTACGTCAACGACTTCAACAAGTACGGCCGCACCTGGCAGGTGCTCATGTCGGCGGAGCCGGGCCAGCGGGCCAACCCCGAGGACGTGGGCGCGGTGTTCGTCAGGAGCCAGAAGGGCGACATGATTCCCCTGCGCTCGCTGGCGAAGATCGAGTACGCGAGCGGCCCGGGGACCATGACGCGCTTCAACAACCTGCCGGCGGTGCAGCTCCTCGGCAGCGGCAAGCCGGGGGTGAGCTCGGGCGAGGCGATCGCCGAGATCGAGCGCATCGCGCGCGAGGTCCTGCCGCCGGACTTCAGCCTCGACTGGAGCGGCGCCTCGTTCCAGGAGAAGCGCTCCGGCGGCACCTCGATCATCGTGCTGCTGCTCGGTGCGCTGATGGCGTTCCTGATCCTCGCCGCGCAGTACGAGAAATGGTCGCTGCCGCTTTCCGTGATGCTGGCGCTGCCCTTCGGCACCTTCGGCGCGCTGGCGGCGATCTGGATCAACAACCTCCTGGGGTCGCTGTACTACATCGTCGGCGGCCTCGCGCCCTCGCTGCAATGGCTGGTCGCTCCGCTCCAGGGCCTGGCGCGGCTCTCCAACGACGTCTATTTCCAGATCGGCCTGGTGACGCTGCTCGGACTCGCGGCGAAGAACGCCATCCTGATCGTCGAGTACGCGGTGATGAAGCACCACGAGGGCCTGTCGGCCTCGGCGGCCGCGGTCGAGGCGGCGCGCCTTCGCTTCCGGCCGATCCTGATGACGTCGCTCGCGTTCATCCTCGGCGTGCTGCCGCTCGTGCTTTCCAGCGGCGCGGGCGCCGGGGCACGCAACTCCGCCGGCACCGGCGTGATGGGCGGCATGCTCGCCGCGACCTTCCTCGCCATCTTCTTCGTGCCGACATTCTTCAAGCTGCTCACCGACCGCCATCTCACCGAGAAGCGCTCGACCGACGAGATCAAGGGCGAGGCCGCCACCCATCGCCGGGCACTCGAAGCCGCTTTGCACCATCCGCGCCATGCGCCACGCTCTAGCGATTAGCCTTGTCGTCCTCGCCGGCTGCGCCGCGCCGGTGAAATACGAGCGCCCGGCGGTCGAGCTGCCCGCCGCGTGGAAGGAGTCCGCCCCCCGTTTTGCGGAGGAGGGGCGCTGGTGGCGCGTCTATGACGACGGCGCGCTGGAGAAACTGATCGAGGAGGCGCGCGCGCACAACGGCGACCTGCTCATCGCCGCGGCGCGCGTGGACGAGGCGCGCGCGCTGCTCGCCGAGCAGGAGTCGTTCTTCTTCCCGCGCGTCGACGCGCAGGCGAGCGCCGCGCGCCAGAGGATCTCGCAGCGCAACGCCACCTCCTTCCCGGGCGTGCCGAACCAGTTCGCGCAGTACCGCGCCGGGCTCAACGTGTCCTACGAGGTCGATCTCTTCGGCCGCCTGCGCGCGGGCGCCGCGTCGGCGCGCGCCGAGCTGGCGGCGAGCGAGGCGTCGCGCGAGGCGGTGCGCCTCGCGCTCGCCGCGCAGGTGACGAAGGCCTATTACGCGCTGCGCTCGTTCGACCAGCAGGTAACGCTCACCCGCCAGACCCTCGAGCTGCGCGACGAGGCGCTGCGCCTGCAGAGGAAGCGCTTCGACGCCGGCGTCATCTCCGACTTCGAGCTGCGCCAGCTCGAAGCCGAGGCGGCGGTGGTGCGCGCCCAGCTGCCGCCGCTCGAGAAC
>DASSPL010000296.1:0-7870 GCA_035699685.1 Burkholderiales bacterium
ATCGACATCACCGACAAGGTGATCAAGGCGCTCGAGGGCAAGCCCGCCGGGAAGTGAGTCCGGCCTCGTGGGCATGCCGGGGCCGCTGACGCTCGGCGAGATCGTCGTCCGCCTCGGCGGCCGCGTCAGCGGAGACCCCGCCACGGTCGTCGAGCAGGTCGCCTCGCTCGACGGCGCCGGCAGCCGCCAGATCAGCTTCTTCACCGGCAGCCGCTACCGCGCCAAGCTCGCCGCCACGCGCGCCGGCGCGGTGATCGTCGGCCCGGAAAGCGAGGGCGAGACGGCCCTGCCGCGCATCGTGGCCGAGAATCCCTACGCGTACTTCGCGCGCGTGTCGCAGCTCTTCAACCCGGTCGTGGCGCAGCCGCCGGGCGTGCATCCTTCGGCGGTGGTCGCCCGCAGCGCCAGGCTCGGCGAGCGCGTCTCCATCGGCGCGGGCTGCGTGGTGGGCGAGGGGGTCACGATCGGCGACGACACCTGCCTTTACCCCCGGGTGGTGGTCTATCAGAACTGCCGCATCGGAAGTCGCGTGATCCTGCACTCCGGCGTGGTGATCGGCGCCGACGGCTTCGGCATCGCCGAGGACGGCGGACACTGGGTCAAGATCCCGCAGATCGGCGCGGTGCGCATCGGCGACGACGTCGAGATCGGCGCCAACAGCACCGTCGACCGCGGCGCGATCGACGACACGCTGCTCGAGGACGGGGTCAAGCTGGACAACCAGATCCAGGTCGGCCATAACGTGCGCATCGGCGCCCACACGGCGATCGCCGGCTGCACCGGCATCGCCGGCAGCGCCGACATCGGGCGGCATTGCACGATAGGCGGCGCGGCCATCATCCTCGGACACCTGCGCATCGTCGACCACGTCAACATCTCGGCGGGCACGCTGATCTCCCGCTCGATCCTCAAGCCCGGCACCTACACCGGTGTCTATCCGTTCAGCGAGCACGCCTCGTGGGCGCGCGCCGCTGCGCAGTTGCGTCGAAAAGGCAAGGAAAAATGAGCGAAATGGACGTCAACGCGGTGCTCGCGCACCTGCCGCAGCGCTATCCGATCATCATGGTCGACCGGGTCAAGGAGTGCGAGCCGGGCAAGCGCATCGTCGCGGTGAAGAACGTGTCGGCGAACGAGCCGTACTTCCCCGGCCACTTCCCGCACCGGCCGATCATGCCCGGCGTGCTGATCCTGGAGGCGATGGCGCAGACCGCCGGCGTGCTCGTGTTCCGCACGCGCGGCACCATGCCCGACGACAAGACCGTGTATTACTACGTCGGCATCGACAAAGCCCGCTTCAAGCGCCCGGTGGTGCCGGGCGACCAGCTCGAGATCGAGGTGCATTTCGAGCGCGAGCTGAAGAACATCAGCAAGTTCCGCTGCGTCGCGCGCGTCGAGGGCAAGGTCGCCGCCGAGGCCACCATCCTTTGCGCCATGCAGGCCATAGAGCCGCGATGATTCACAGCAGTGCCATCATCGACCGCGCCGCGCGGCTCGGGGAAGGCGTGAGCGTCGGCCCGTACAGCGTCATCGGACCGCAGGTCGAGGTGGGCGAGGGCACCTGGATCGGCGCGCATGTCGTCCTCGACGGGCGCACGAAGATCGGACGCCACAACAAGATCTTCCATTTCTCGTCGATCGGCGCGCCGCCGCAGGACAAGAAGTACGGCGGCGAGGACACGGCGGTCGAGATCGGCGACAACAACACGATCCGCGAGTACGTGACCATCAACCGCGGCACCGCCCAGGACATCGGCACGACGCGCCTGGGCAACGACAACTGGGTCATGGCCTACGTGCACTTCGCGCACGACGTGCAGATCGGCAACAAGACCATCTTCGCCAACGCCTGCCAGCTCGCCGGCCACGTCACGGTGGGCGACTGGGCCATCTTCGGCGCCACCACGCTCGTGCACCAGTTCGTCCACATCGGCGCGCATGCCTTCACCGGCATGGGCACCTACCTGCCGCAGGACCTGCCGCCCTTCGTCATGGCGGCGGGCAACATGGCCAGGCCCTACGGCATCAACAGCGAAGGCCTCAAGCGCCGCGGCTTCTCTCCCGATTCGATCGCCGCGCTGAAGCGCGCCTACCGGACGCTTTATCGCGGCGGCCTGTCCCTCGAAGAGG
The DNA here is from genome assembly GCA_035699685.1 of Burkholderiales bacterium. Taxonomy (GTDB): domain Bacteria; phylum Pseudomonadota; class Gammaproteobacteria; order Burkholderiales; family SG8-39; genus SCGC-AG-212-J23. The sequence goes on from DASSPL010000296.1 coordinate 2,128, forward strand.
CCAAGAGGGAGCTGGAAGCCCAGGTCGCCGGGTGCCCGCCGGTGCGCGACATCCTCGATTTCCTCGCGCGCTCCAAGCGCGGCATCATCCGCTAACACCATGGCCGGCCCTGCTCGCGTCGGCATGGTCGCCGGCGAGGCCTCCGGCGACCTGCTGGGCGCCCACCTCATCGCCGCGCTCAAGGCGCGGCGGCCGCACATCGAGTTCGCCGGCATCGGCGGCCCGAAGATGATGGCCGAGGGCTTCCACTCGCACTTCCCGATGGACCGGCTCTCGGTGCGCGGCTATGCCGAGGCGCTGCGCCACTACGGCGAGATCATGGCGATCCGCCGCAAGCTCGCCGCCGGCATGCTCGCCGACCGGCCGGACCTCTTCATCGGCGTCGATTCCTCCGACTTCAACCTGGGGCTGGAGCGCAAGCTGAAGGACGCGGGCATCCCGGCGTTCCATTACGTGAGCCCCGCGGTATGGGCATGGCGGCGCTGGCGCGTGCGGCGCATCGCGCGCTCCGTCAACCGCATACTCGTCATGTTCCCGTTCGAGAAGCCGCTCTACGACGCGGCCGGCGTGCCCGCGACCTACGTCGGCCACCCGCTCGCCGACGTCATCCCGCTCGAGAAGCCGAAGGAAGACGCCCGCGCCCAGCTCAAGCTTCCGGCGCGCAAGCTGATCGTCGCCCTCCTGCCGGGAAGCCGGCGCTCGGAGCTGCACTACATGGCGGGCGCCTTCGTGCTCGCCGCCCACCGCTTCCGCCAGGAGGTGCACGACGTGCATTTCGTGGTGCCGATGGTGACGCGCGAGACGCGCGAGATCTTCGAGCGCGCGCTGCACGTGAACCAGCGCACCGACCTGCCCCTCACCCTGCTTTTCGGTCACAGCCACGAGGCCCTGGCGGCGGCCGACCTGGCGCTGGTGGCGAGCGGCACCGCGACGCTCGAGACGGCGCTCTTCAAGACGCCGATGGTCATCGCCTACCGGCAGTCCCCGCTATCATGGGCGCTCATGCGCCAGATGCTTTACCTGCCCTACGTCGGCATGCCGAACATCCTCGCCGGCGAGCGCCTGGTACCGGAGCTCCTGCAGGACCAGGCGACGCCCGCCAACCTGGCCGGTGCGCTGCTCACGCTGCTTCGCGACACCGCCGCCCAGAAGCGGCAGGTCGAGCGCTTCCGCGAATTCCACGAGCTCCTGCGCCAGAACACGGCGCAGAAGGCGGCGGAGGCCGTCCTCGATGTCCTCCGATAGCTTCTTGGTCTGCGGCGTAGACGAAGCCGGGCGGGGTCCGCTCGCCGGCCCGGTCTATGCCGCGGCGGTGATCCTCAACCCGTCGAAGCGGGTGAACGGCCTGGCCGATTCAAAGGTCCTGGACGCAGAGCGACGCGAAGTGCTGGCGCAGCGAATCAAGGAGCGCGCCATCTCCTGGTCCGTGGCCTCCGCCAGCGTGGAGGAGATCGACCGCATCAACATCTTCCACGCCTCGATGCTCGCGATGCGCCGCGCCGTGGAGGGACTGGCCATAAAACCCACCGAGGCATGGATCGATGGCAATTCCCGCCCGCCGGGCCTGGCCTGCACCGCCAAGGCCATCGTCGATGGCGACGCGAAGGAGAAGTGCATCTCCGCCGCCTCGATCCTCGCCAAGACGGCGCGCGACGCGGAGATGACCGCGCTGCACGAGCGCTATCCGCAGTACGGCTTCGACAAGCACAAGGGCTACGGCACGCCCGAGCACCTCGCGGCGCTCGGCCGGGTCGGTCCGTGCGAGATCCACCGGCGCAGCTTCTATGCCGTGGGCGTGTTCTTCCAGCAGGACCTCTTCGCCGCGCCGTGGGCGCTGATGGAAGAGGAGATGCGCGTGAAGAGCTACCGCATGTACTGCGACGCGGTGAAGCTTACGCTCGCGCCGAAGCTCGAGGTCTCGGCGTTCGACCAGAAGCGGAAGCTCCTGCAGCGCAAATACGCCGAGGTGCGTGCCGCGCAGGCCGCCGAGCCGCACGTCGATCTCGTCGACCAGATGCTGCGCAAGGCGCGGCTGGGGCTGCGCGCGAAAAAACTCTGATCACCTCGCGCGACAACCCCAAGGTCAAGCGCTGGGCCAAGCTGGTGCGCGACGGCCGCCTGCGGCGCGCGGAGCGCCGGATGGTGGTCGAAGGCCCGCATCTCCTGGCCGCCGCGCTGGGCGCGGGGATCCAGCCCGTCGCCGTGTTCGGCACGCAAGCCGGCCTGGCCCGGCCCGAAGTGGCGGCGCTGGTGCGCCAATCCACCGCGGTGGTGCTCTCCCCGGGCGTGTTCCGCGGCATCGTCGACGCCGAAACGCCGCCCGGCGTGGCCGCCGAGGTGCCCATTCCCGTGCTCGAAGGTGACGCTCCCGCGGTGTTCCTCGAGGGCATCCAGGACGCGGGCAACGTCGGCGCCATCATCCGCAGCGCCGCCGCCTTCGGCATCCGGCGGGTCGTCCTCGACCGCCAGTGCGCGGACCCCTGGTCGCCCAAGGTGCTCAGGGCCGGCATGGGAGGGCACTTCGCCGTCGCGGTGCTGCAGGTCGAGGACCTGCTGGCTGCGATCCGCGGGGTGCGCCTGATCTCTACCGTGGTGAAGGGCGGCCGCCCGCTGCGGGAGGCAGACCTGTCAGGGCGCATGGGCTGGGCCTTCGGCGCCGAGGGGGCCGGTCTTTCCCAGAAGCTGGTGGACCAGGCGGCGGAGCGGGTCACCATCCCGATGGCAGGCGGCGAGTCCCTGAACGTGGCGGCCGCGGCTGCCGTCTGCCTGTACGAGGCGTTTAGTAGACCTGCCGCTGGATCCTGAGCTCGCGCAGGATAGTGGTGGCGATCTCCTCGATCGACTTGGTCGTCGAGTTGATGCTGTGGATGCCCTCGCGCCGCATCAGCGTCTCGGCCTCCTCGACCTCGTAGCGGCAGTTGTCGAGGGCGGCATAGCGGCTGTCCGGCCGCCGTTCCTTGCGGATCTCGTGCAGGCGTTCGGGAGCGATGGTCAGGCCGAAGAGCTTCGGCTTGTGCTGGCGCACCGCCTCGGGGAGCTTGGCGCGGTCGAAGTCCTCCGGGATCAGGGGGTAATTCGCGGCCTTCACGCCGAATTGCAGCGCGAGATATAGGCTGGTCGGCGTCTTGCCGGAGCGCGAGACACCGATCAGGATCACGTCTGCCTGTCCGAGCTCGCGGTGCGACGCGCCGTCATCGTGCGCCATCGCGAAATTGATCGCCTCCATGCGCTGCTGGTATTCCTTCTTGTCCATCGCGCTATGGGAGCGGCCGATCGTATGGCTGGACTTCAGCCCCAGGCCGGCCTCCAGCGGATCGATGAACGTCTCGAAGAAATCAAGGAACAGCGCGTTCGAGCGCCGCACGATGGCGCGCAGGTCCTGGTTCACCAGCGTGGAGAACACCACCGGCTGGGTGCCGCTGGCCGATTCCGCCTGGATGCGGGCGCAGCATTCCTCCGCCTTCTCGGCGGTATCCACGAAGGGCAGGGTGACCTGCTCGAAATCCACTCCCTCGAACTGCGTCAACAGGCTATGACCCAGCATCTGCGCCGTTATACCCGTGCCGTCGGACAGGAAAAACACAGTTCTGCGCTGGGCCATGCCGATAAAATACCCGCAATGCGCGTAGCCTGGCTGAAGGACCTCCGCCTCAAGGACTTGCCGCAGGTTGGAGGCAAGAACGCGTCGCTCGGCGAGATGACCGCTGCGCTCTCCGCCGCCGGCATCCGCGTCCCTGGCGGGTTCGCCACCACCGCCGATGCCTTCCGCGAGTTCATCACCGCCAACCAGCTCGACCGGAAGATCGCCGACAAGCTGAAGGCGCTCGACTGCTCGGACGTCAACGCGCTCGCCGCCTGCGGCAAGGAGATCCGCCGCTGGATCGCCGAGGCGCCGTTCCCGACCGATCTCGAGAACGATATTCGCTCATACTATCAACAGCTTGAAGCACAAACTTCAGGTGATGCATCATTTGCCGTGCGCTCCTCCGCGACGGCCGAGGACCTGCCCGAGGCCTCGTTCGCCGGGCAGCAGGAGACCTTCCTCAACATCCGCGGCGCGGACAACGTCCTCGCCGCCATCCGCCACGTCTTCGCCTCGCTGTACAACGACCGCGCGATCTCCTACCGGGTGCACCAGGGCTTCGCCCACGGTGACGTCGCGCTGTCGGCGGCCGTGCAGCAGATGGTGCGCAGCGACCTCGGCGCGAGCGGCGTGCTCTTCACGCTGGATACCGAGTCCGGCTTCCGCGATGTCGTGTTCATTACCGCGGCCTACGGCCTGGGCGAGATGGTGGTGCAAGGGGCGGTGAACCCGGACGAGTTCTACGTCCACAAGCCGCTCCTCGAGCGCGGCAAGCCCGCCATCGTGCGGCGCGCGCTCGGCTCGAAGCTGCAGAAGATGGTCTTCTCGGCTAGCCGCGAGGCGGGCAAGTCGACCAAGGTGCTGGAAGTGCCCGAGGCCGACCGGCGCCGCTTCTCGCTCTCCGACGAGGACATCCTCGAGCTCGCGCGCTATGCCGTGGCGATCGAGCGCCACTACGGGCGTCCCATGGACATCGAGTGGGGCAGGGACGGCAACGACGGCAAGCTCTATATCCTGCAGGCGCGCCCCGAGACGGTGAAGTCGAGGAAGCGCGATGTGGAGGAGCGCTTCGCGCTCAAGGGCAGCTCGCGCGTGCTGGTCACCGGCCGGGCGATCGGCCACAAGATCGGCAGCGGCACGGTGCGCGTGATTCCCGACGCCGCGCAGATGTCGAAGGTGAGGGAGGGCGACATCCTGGTGACCGACATGACCGACCCCAACTGGGAGCCGGTGATGAAAATCGCCGCCGCCATCGTCACCAACCGCGGCGGGCGCACGTGCCACGCCGCCATCATCGCGCGCGAGCTCGGCATCCCGGCGGTGGTCGGCTGCGGCGAGGCGACCCACCGGCTGAAGGATGGCCAGCAGGTCACCGTGTCCTGCGCCGAGGGCGACACCGGCAACGTCTACGACGGGCTGATCCCCTTCGAGGTATCGAGCCGCGAGCGCGGCGAGATGCCGCGCGTCCCGGTCAAGATCGCCATGAACGTCGGCAACCCGCAGCTCGCGTTCGAGTTCGCCCAGCTGCCGAACGCCGGCGTCGGACTCGCGCGGCTGGAGTTCATCATCAACAACGAGATCGGCGTGCACCCGCGCGCCTGCCTCGACTATCCGAAGCTGGACTCCGCGCTCAAGCGCAAGGTCGAGGAAGCGACGCGCGGCTATGCCGATCCGAAGACCTTCTTCATCGAGAAGATGGTCGAGGGCGTGGCCACCATCGCGGCGGCGTTCTGGCCCAAGCCGGTCATCGTGCGGCTGTCCGACTTCAAGTCGAACGAGTACCGCAAGCTCCTCGGCGGCGAGCGCTACGAGCCCGAGGAAGAGAACCCCATGCTCGGCTTCCGCGGCGCCTCGCGCTACATCGCCGAGAGCTTCCGCGAGTGCTTCGAGATGGAGTGCACGGCCCTGCGCAAGGTGCGCGACACGCTCGGGCTGACCAACGTCGAGCTGATGGTGCCGTTCGTGCGCACGCTCGGCGAAGCCAACAAGGTCATGAAGCTGCTCGAAGCCAACGGCCTCAAGCGCGGCGCCAACGGCCTGCGCATCGTCATGATGTGCGAGCTGCCGTCCAACGCCATCCTCGCCGACGAGTTCCTGGAGCTGTTCGACGGCTTCTCCATCGGCTCGAACGACCTGACGCAGCTGACGCTGGGCCTCGAT
>DASSPL010000297.1:0-12496 GCA_035699685.1 Burkholderiales bacterium
GAGCGCGAGGCTGCCGATGTGCGTGATGAGCAGCGTGTAGCCGTCGGGCTCGGCGCGCGCCACGTCCTGCATCGCCGGGTTGCCGCCGCCGCCGCCCTTGTTCTCGATGACGATCGACTGGCCGAGCGCCTTCTCCATCTCGAGCGCCACGCTGCGCGCCACGATGGTGCTCGAGCCGCCCGGCGCGAACGGCACGACGAGGCGGATGGGCTTGGTGGGGTAGGTCTGCGCCTGGGCGGCGAAGGCCGCCGCGGCGGCGAGGAGCGCGATCAGTCTCATGCGCCGGATTCTAGAACTGCCAGCGGCGCAGGCCGCCGTCGACCGGGATCATCGTGCCGGTGATGTAGCGCGCGAGCGGCGAGGCGAGGAAGCAGACCAGGTTGGCGATGTCCTGCGGCTGGCCGTATTCGCCCACCGGGATGTCGTGCTCGCTCTCGTGCTTGCGGAACTCCGGCGAGTAGTTGCGCAGGATCTGCTCGCTGATGATGCGGCCCGGGGGGATCGAGTTCACGGTGATGCCGTGCTTGCCGACCTCGCGCGACAGGCCCTTGGCCCACGAGTGCATCGCCGCCTTGGCGGCGAAGGCGCCGTTCAGCCCCTCGGGCTCGGACTTGCCCGTGATGTTGATGATGCGGCCCCATTTGCGCCCCATCATCTGCCCGACGAGCAGGTGCGTGAGCTGGCGGTGGCGCCGGAAGTTGAGCGTCAGCGCCTCCTCCCACTGCTCGTCGGTCGACTCGAGCGTGAAGCGCCGGCTGCCGCCGGCGTTGTTGATCAGGATGTCGACGCGGCCGAGGCCCTCGAGCGCGGCTTCGGCGATGCGCCCGGGCGCGTCCTCGGCGAGGAAGTCCTGCTCGATGATCACCAGCTTGCCGGTTTCCCGCTCGAGCTCCTCGAGCAGGTGCCGGCGGCGGGCGGCGACGGCGAGCTTCACGCCTTCCTTCGCCAGCGAAAGCGCGATGGCGCGTCCGATTCCCATGCTGGCGCCGGTGACGAGCGCGCACTTGTCGCGGATTGCCAGGTCCATGTAGCGATTCAGCTCCTGCGTGACGAGGAGCGCATCGTACCCGAATGGATCGGGCGACCGGCACGCGCCTTGCAGGGCTTGCGATTCATTGACCTCGGAGAGCCAATGAAGCTGAATCTCCTGAAAGCATTCGCCGTCGCCGCGATCCTGGCGCTGCCCGCCGCCGGCATCGCCAACGAGCCGGGAAGCACCGAGCGTTTCGAAAGCCTCGACCGCAATGGCGACGGCTTCGTCTCGCGCGACGAGGGCAAGGATGCCGAGGAGCTCAACACGCGCTTCACCGAGCTCGATCGAAACAACGACAACAAGCTGTCGCGCCAGGAATACGGCGCGCTCGAGGAAGAAGCACGCGCCGCCGCCGAGAAGGCCGCGGCCGCCGCCGGGGGCACCACAGGGAAGCCACGTGTAAAGGAAGCTCGAAAATGACCCAGTTGACCCGGGCGCTCGCCCTGGCCGGACTCGCCTTCAGCAGCGCCACCCTGGCCGCGCCGCGCGCCGAAAGCGCCCTCGAGTGCGGCATCGCCGCCGACATGGCGGTCGTCGCGCATTCGCTCGCCAAGGAAGAGGTGCAGCGCGCCAAGGCCGACACCATCATGGCGCGCATCTACGACGTGTCGCAGTCCGACCGCGGCAAGGAGCTGATGAAGGACATCCTCGACGCCGCGTACGCGCCGCAGACCCACTTGCCGAATGCCGCCGCCGGCGGCAGCGCATCGAGCCAGAAATTCGCCGAGGATCTCTTCGCCACCTGCATGAAGTCGGGCGGCAACATGGACCCGGTGCTCGGCAAGAAGCTCTAGTCGAGCTTCGCGCCCGAGTCCTTCACCAGGCGGCTCCAGAGCTTGGCGTCTTCCGCGAGGAAGGCGGCGAAGTCCTCGGGCGAGCGCGAGCCCGACGTCTCGGTGCCGTGCGGCGCCAGTGCCTTGGCGGTCTCCGGCGCCCGCAGCGCCTGGTTGGCCGCGTCGTAGAGCCTGCGTACCGCCGGGCCAGGGGTGCCGGCCGGGACGAAAAGCCCGTACCAGAACGCGATCTCGTAATCGGGAAGCCCGGCCTGCGCCATGCCGGGCACGCCCGGCACGAGCGGCGTCTGCTCGCGGCTCGTGACGGCGAGCGCCTTGAGGCGGCCGGCCTGCACCAGCGGCAGCACCGAAGGCGGCGTGGCGAAGGAAAGGTGCGTGTCGCCGGCGAGCACCGACTGCACCGCCGGCGCGCCGCCCTTGTACGGCACGTGCACGATCTCGACGCCGGCGAGCCGCTGGAACAGCACCGCCGCCATGTGCGGCGCCGAACCGTTGCCGGAGGACGCGTAGTTCAGCTTGCCGGGGTTCTTCCTCGCCTGGCCTATCAGATCGGCCAGCGAGTTGACGCCCAGCGCCGGATTCACCGCGACGATCAGCGGCGAGGAGCTCACCTTGCTCACCGGCACGAGGTCGCGCTCGCTCTGGTAGCCGATCTTCGGATTGAGGAGCGGATTGACGAAGATGCTCGACGGGCTCGCGATCAGCACCGTATAGCCGTCGGGCGCGCTCTTCGCCACGAACTCGGCGGCGATGCTCGAGCCCGCGCCGGGCTTGTTCTCGACCACGATCGGCTGCCCGAGCACGCGCTGCATCGGCTCCTGCAGCGTGCGCGCCACGACGTCGGCTGCGCCGGCGGGGGCGAAGCCGACCACCAGGCGTATGGGCTTGGACGGATAGGGCTGGGCCCACGCCGTGCCGGTAACGAGCAGAAAAACCAGGATCCACTTCATGCCAGCGCTTCCTCCAGCGAAGACAGCAATGCGCCAAGCTTCGGCGGCTTGGCCTCGACCCCGACCCTGACCTGCGCTTCGCGCAAGGCTGCCGAGGCCACCGGGCCGATCGATGCCACCAGCGTGTCGTTCAGGCTGTTTCTCAATGAATCGCCCTTGCCGATCTGGCGCGCCACCGCGAACAGGTTGCGCACCTGCTCGGCGTTGGTGAACACGGCGGCGTCCATCTCGTGGCGCTCGAGCGCGCCGATCAGCTCGGCGAGCGGGGCGGTGTCCGCCGGAAGCGACCAGCGGTAGGTGGGGATTTCGTGCACCCGGGCGCCGCGCGCCTCGAGCGCCTGGTCGAGCTCCGTATTGGCGCTGCCGTAGCGCTGCACGATCACCCGCTCGCCCTTCAGCTCCACGTCGCGGATCGACTCCAGGATCTCGCGAGTGGTGAACGGGTCGGACGCGCTGCGGTCGATGCGCACGCCGCGCGAGCGCAGCGCGCCGGTGGGCTTCGGGCCGCGCACGGCGACCACCGCCCTGGCGAGGCTCTCGAGGAAGGTCGGCGTGAGCCCGAGCCGGTCGGTGGTCTCGAACAGGGCGCGGGTACCGACGCCGGTCTGGAAGACGAAGAGCCTGGGCTGCGCCTGGGGCAGGGTCCTGACCAGCGCGGCGATGGCGTCGGCGTCGAGGTCGGGCAGCTCGGCGAGCGCCGGCGCGTGGAAAGCCACGCCGCCTTTCTGCTCCACCAGCTCGACCAGTTGCCGGCCCAGGCGGGCCTCGAGGATGGCGATGCGCTTCGCTTTCACTTCGCGATGCGCGTGTTGGCGAGCGCCAGGCGTTCCGAGACGTTGCGCACCAGCGCGCGCGTGAGGTGGAGCTGCGCGCCGAGGCTCATCCTGTCGAGCGCCTCCGGCGAGAACTCGGCGAGCAGCAGCTCGGTGTGCGACTCGACGGTGGCGTGCCGGGCCTCGCCGCCCGCGATGTACGCCATCTCGCCGAAGAATTCGCTCGCGCCGACCATGTTCAGCAGGCGCCCCTGCCGCGTGACCTTGCATTCGCCGACGGCCAGGAAGTAGAAGCTTGCGCCCTTCTCCTTCTCGCGGATGATCGGCCTGCCCTTCGGCACGCGCGTCCACTTGCCGGCGCGCGCGAGCTCCCAGATCTCGGCGTCCGACAGCGTCGCGAGCATCGGCACCGCCTTCAGCACCACGTACTTCTCGCTGTCCGGGATCGCTCCCGGCGGCAGCACCTTCTGCCCGACCCGGGAGAGCTCGAGCGCGAACTCGCTCCACGTCGGATAGCGCTTCTCCGGCGTCTTCATCAGCGCGCGCAGGATCACCGGGTCGACGTCCTTCGGCAGATCCCTGCGCGCCTCGGACGGCGGCAGCGGCTCGTACTTGATGATCTTCTGCATCAGCGACTCGAGGCTGTCGGCGATGAAGGGCTTCTTGCCGACCAGCAGCTCGTACAGCACCACGCCGAGCGCGTACATGTCGGTGTGGAAGTTCACCTCCTGGCCCTGGATCTGCTCGGGCGACATGTAGTAGGGCGAGCCCATGGCGGCGGTCTGCACCACCTGGCTCTTCTTCAGGATCGCGGCGCCGAAGTCGGCGATCTTCACCTCGGTGCCGGACACCACCATGATGTTGGCCGGCTTGATGTCGCGGTGGACGATGCCTTCCTTCGCCGCGTACTCGAGCGCGCCGCAGCACTTGAAGCCGATCTGCAGCACGTCGGGCACCGGCAGCAGCTTGTCGGGCGTGGCGTGCGCCGACAGGTCGCCGCCCATCACGAGCTCCATGGCGATGTGGCCGGAGTCTTCGCCCACCACCGCGTCGAGGATGTTGACGATGTGCGGATGGCGCAGCTTCCCCGCGAGCGAGGCCTCGTTCAGGAGCTGCGTGCGGTAGACGGTGCCGAACTCCGGATCGCGGAACACCTCGGGCTCGATGGTCTTCAGCGCGACTTCCTTGCCGGTGAACGTGTCGCGCGCGAGGTAGACCGTGCCGGTCGCGCCCTTGCCGAGCAGCTTCTGGATGTCGTATTTGCCGACCTGCAGGCTGAGGTCGAGGGTAAAGCCGGATTTGTCGGTCATGTAAGCTTCGACGAATGTACCTCAATCGCCTGTCCCGGCGGGTTTTTCTGCGGCGCCTGGCGAAAGTCGCCATTGTGGCGGCGCTGCAGAATGCGCACGCCGGAACGGTGTCACGCGACGACCCGCGGCTCGAGGTCGGCACCCTGGAATACGGCGGCATGCGCTGCTATGTCGCGCGCCCGCGCGGCGATCCGGACAAGCTGCCCGCGCTCGTCGTGCTGCACGACGGCCGCGGCGTTGATCCGCATGTCCAGGACATCGCCCGGCGCGCGGCGCTCGAAGGATTCAACGCAGTCGCGCCCGAAATGCCGGGCGCGCTGCCGGAACGGGAAGCCGTCGACGACCTCATCGTGCTGATCGACGACCTCGCCGCGCGCCACGGTACGCGGCGCATCGGCGCGATCGGCTTCGGCCGGGGCGGCGGCATGGCCAACCAGCTCGCGGTGCGTTCGGCTCGCGTCGGCGCCGTCGCGTCGTTCTACGGCTCGGTGCCGGACGCGGTCGACGTGCCGCGCATCAAGGCACGGCTGATCCTGCACTACGCGGAGCGGGATACGCGCACCAACACCGGCGTGCCGGCGTTCGAAGCCGCGCTGAAGGCCGCCGGAATACCGCATGCGGTCCACATGTATCCCGGTACCGGCCCCGCGTTTCACGATGACGGCGGCGAGGCGGCCGAGCTCGCCTGGCGGCGGACGATCGATTTCCTGAAGGACGCCCTGCGATGAAACTTCTTGCCCTCCTCCTCCTGGCCGCTCCCGCGTGGGCGCAGGTCACGGTCCTCGAATACCCCGTGCCGGGCGGCCACCGCATCCACGACGTCTGGGCCGACCCGGCGCCGGACGGACCGGTGTACATCTCGGCGCAGGGCAGCGGGCATCTGGGCATCCTCGATCCGAAGAGCGGCAAGGTGGAATTCGTTCCCCTTGGGCGCGGATCGTCTCCGCACGGCGTGATCCTCGACCGCGACGGCTCGGCGTGGCTCACCGACGGCGGACAGAACGCCATCGTGCGGGTCGACGCCAGGACTCGCGCGGTGAAGGTGTGGAAGCTGCCCGAGGACAGCGGCTACACCAACCTCAACACCGCGATCTTCGATAAGAGCGGCGTGCACTGGTTCACCGGGCAGAGCGGCATCTATGGCAGGCTCGACCCGAAGTCAGGCGAGATGAAGCTGTTCGAGGCGCCGAAGGGCCGCGGACCCTACGGCATCCACGCCACGCCCGACGGCACCGTGTACTACGCGTCGCTCGCCGGCTCCTTCGTCGGGCGCATCGATGCGAAGACCGGCGAGACGACGGTGCTCGAGCCGCCGACGCGGCGGCAGGGCGCGCGCCGCGTGTGGTCGGACTCGAAGGGCCACGTCTGGGTGGCCGAATGGAACTCGGGCAACCTCAGCCGCTACGAGCCGCAGGCGAACAAGTGGTCGACCTGGCGCGCGCCGGGCAACGATCCGCGCGTCTACGCGGTCTACGTCGATCCGGAAGACAAGGTGTGGGTGTCGGAGTGGACTGCGCAGGCGATGATGCGCTTCGACCCGGCTACGCAGAAGTGGGACAGCTTCCGCTCGTCGAGCCGCACGGCCAACGTGCGGCAGATCCACGGCCGGCGCGGCGAGGTGTGGACGCCCGAATCGGCCGCCGACAAGATTGTCGTCTACCGGTACAAATAAAAATGGCGCTCTAGCCGCCGCGGTCCAGTTTCTGCCTGGCCGCGGCGGCGAGCGCCGGTCTCCCTACTTCCCCTTGTTCAGTGCAATGAGCGCGCGAAGGTGCGGCCGCGCAGGAAGTCGTACGCGTGCGGCTGGTCCTTCACGAGGTCCGAGATCGCGAGCGTGATCTCGTCGTAGATTTCGTCGTACTGCGAATCGAGCTTCGGAAACACGCCGATCTCGGTGACGAAGAGGTCGGCGTCAGGAATGCGGGTCTGGTCCAGGTCGCGCGGCAGCATGGCGCGGTCCTGCACGGAAAAACCGGTGAGGGTCGGGCAGCGCGCGAAGAGCGCGTTGATCTTGTTCGCTACGTCCGCCTCCAGGCGCACCAGGAGGGTGTCGGGGAGGCCGGGCTTGAACTCGAGGGTCTTCATCTGTAGCGCCTTTCAGTGATGCGACTGTCACTGAGAATACTACAGACGCCCCGAGTTTTACGACATAAGGATTTACCCTAGACCACTACAACCAACGCCCGAGTCGGCGTTTAGCAACACGAGTGTTACGCCGGCGTGAAAAATGTGACAGCGGACCGGCGAGCGGTCCGCTGCGGAGGACGAGCGGCGGGGAATCAGTGCAGCGTGCGCGCGAACGTGCGGCCGCGCAGGTACTCGGAGGCTTCCGGCGCCTCCTCGAGGACGTCAGAAAGCGTCTTCGCGATGTCCTGGAAGATCTCGCCGTACTGCTCGGCGGAGAGGCGCGGCGCGATGCCGACGTCGGAGACGAACAGCTCGTCGTTCTCCGCGCGCACCGAGAATCCCCACAGTTCCGGGCAGCGGTCGAAGAGCGAGTCCACTTGCTGCTGAAGCGCGGTCTGGGTTTTCATGGCTCTACGCTAGCCCCCCTAGGTTTCGCACGGCGTTCGCGCCCTGCGGCCCGCACGGGCTAATCGCCTTCCTGACAGGGCCGTCGTGCGTGCGTGACGCCTGTGGCAGCGTAGCGTCGCCGTTCCTCGCGAGTCCGCGCCGTAATGCGCGCGCCTTGCCGATTTTTGCGCTTCCGGCCGAAAGATATTATCTTTGGCCCGCACCCCATGAGCGTCCACCCGCTGTTCGCCGGAAGATCCGCCACCCTCGCCTCGCGCATCGTCGCCGAGGTGCGCGCGGCGCTGTTCGACAAGCGTTACCGGCCCGGCGAATTCCTCGGCACCGAGAAGGACCTCGCCGCGCGCCACGGCGTGAGCCGCATCGTGGCGCGCGATGCGCTGCGTACGCTGGAGGCGCTCGGCATCGTCGAGATCTCGCGCGGCGCCGGCGGCGGCGCGCGCATCACGCACGGCAATCCGCAGCTCTTCGCCGAGGGCCTCGCGGTGCAGCTCGAGCTGGCGGCAATCGACCGCGAGGAGATCCTGGCCGCGCAGGGCGCGATCGAGGCGCTCGCCGCCGAGCTCGCCGCGCGCAAGGCCACCGCGACCCAGGTTTCGCGTCTGCATGAGCTCGTCGGTGAGGCGGAGAAACTGCTCGGTGACCTCGACGCCTTCACCCGCTCGAGCCTGGCGTTCCACCTTGGCGTCGCCGAAGCCTCGGGCAACCGCGTGCTGCACTACCAGCTCGTCTCGCTGCAGCACGTGTCGTGGCCCAACCGCAACCGCACGCTGAACAAGGCGGTGGCGAGGAAGATCCTCGAAGCGCATCGCAAGCTCGCCGGCCTGATCGAGGCGCGCGACGCGGCGGGCGCGCGCGAATTCATGGAGGCGCACGTCGGCATGATCCGCGAGCGCCGGATGTCGGAATCCCGTAAATCGTTCTGTTGCTAAGGAGGAGAAGCAGATGGCCAGGTTCCTGATCACGCCGCATTTCCGGCTGCACGAGTGGGTCGCCGAGGAGAAGGGCTACTTCAAGGCCGAAGGCCTCGACTACGAGTTCCGCGAGGCCTTCAAGGGCCAGGACCTCGCCAGGGCCCACGCCACGCCGAACAAGGTCGGCGCCTACCAGAACATCGAGGCCGGACGCGACAGCAACGTGAGCTGCGCCTGCCACTGGACGGTGAACGTCGCCGCGTCGAAGGGCCACGCCAAGATGTACGCCGACGCGTATTCGGTGTCGCCGGCCGCGGTGTTCGTGCCGCCCGAGTCGCCGATCAAGACGCCCGAGGACCTGCGCGGCGTGCCGATCTCGGTCGGCCACCAGTCGGGCAGCCATTACTCGACCATCCAGGCGCTCGAGCAGTACATGCCGCTCTCGGACATCAAGCTCTCCTTCGCCGACGGCATCCTGTTCTCGCGCATGGAGAAGCTCTACGACCGCAAGGTGCCCGCCGCCGCGGTGTTCTCCGGCCCGTACTACTTCCTCGAGCAGATGGGATTCCGCAAGATCATCGACTCGACCTTCATGATGGCGGCGATGCTCAACAACGAGCCGGACCCCGAGGACGTGAAGAAGTACTACCGCGCGCTGCGCAAGGCGCAGCGCGACATCGACCTGCGCCCCGAGCTCTATACGCACTACTACAGGAAGGAGTTCCCGGCGCGCTTCGTGCCGATGATGGACACCCGCCGCTGGGGCCCGGGCGAGCGCATCGTGTTCGAGCCCTACACGAAGGAAGTGTTCGACGAGTCCTTCAAGTGGATCCGCGAGCGCGGCATCTTCGAGGGCCAGGACATGGGCAAGGGCAGGTACGAGGAGGCCTGCGTCTCGCTCACCGCCTAGTAAAAAGCGAGCTCGCGCTGGTCGATGCGGAACACATCGGCCAGCCAGTCGATCATCAGCTCCTGGCCGAGCGTGGGGTTGTCGTGCTGGCAGTGCTCGGCGCCGGTCTCCTCCTCGGTGGTGAGGCGCAGCGTGACGTCGACGCCGTGCTTCTTCGCGTACTCGTAGACCGTCTTCGAGTTCTCCACGCCGAGCACGTCGTGGCCGCCGTGCAGGACGAGGTAGGGGCAGCGCATCTCGTTCAGCACGCCCTCGAGCTTGAACGGCCGCGCCTTCCGGATCGCCTCGGCCATGGTGCTCGCGCCGAGCACCCACTTCATGTGGTTGGCGAGCGCATGGTTCTCGCCGCGGTCGGCGAAGCGCTTCTCGATGTCCCAGATGGCGCCGTGCGAGATGCACGCGGCAAGGCGGTGCTCCTTCGAGCCGGCGCGCGCGGCGTAGTAGCCGCCCATGCTCGAGCCGCTGACGGCGATCCTCTTCGTATCCACATCTGAGCGTTTCTCGAGCCAGTCGATACAGCGACCAACCGGTACCTCGTAGTCGTAGCGGCTGGCAATCTTGTGCCGGCGCAGCGTGCCGCCCTGCCCCGGCCCGTCGACGAGCAGCACGGCGATGCCGCGCTGCACGGCGCCGCGCCCGGTCATGAACCACAGCTCGTCCTTGAAGGAGTCGAGGCCGCCGAAGGAGATGAGGACGGGCCAGCGCTTTTGTCCCTTGGGCTTGATGAAGTACGCGGGCATCGACACGCCGCCTTCATACGGGATCTCGACCACCTCGCCCGGCAGGTAGCGCAGCCACTTGTGGCTCGCGCGCTCGCACTTGTCGAACGTCGCCATGCGGCGCGGGTCGTCGGGCAGGAGCCAGAACTCGGCGGAACGGTAGTAGTCCGCGGCGCGCAGCCAGCAGTTCATCGCGGTGCGGATATGCCCCTTTTGCTCCGCCTCGTCGCCCCGGCGGTCGTTGCGCTCGGCCACCACCAGCCATTCGCGGTGCCAGCTCTCGAGGTCGGGCTTCATGCGGCTCGCGGCCTGGAAGCATTCGCTCACCGCGCCGCCGCCCTCCTGCGTCTCGCCGAGCGCGCGGCGGAACTGGTAGGAGAGGAAGAAGTGGTCCTCCCAGTGGTGCCAGCCGAACGGTTCGTACTTCACTGCGGCACGAACCCGATGTCTTTGACGAGCTTGCCGTACTTGTCGTAGTCGGCCTTCAGCACCTGGGCGAAGAACTCCGGCGACTCGGTGCGGATGATGAGCCCCGCGGCCTCCAGCTTCTCCACGATCTCGGGCGCGCGCATCGCGCGGTTGATCTCCTCGTTCAGCTTGAGGACGATCTCGCGCGGCGTCTTCGCCGGCGCGGCGTAGCCGAACCAGCCGCCCGAGTCGTAGCCCGGCACGTCCTCGGCGGCGACCGGATGGTTCGGCCACAGCGCGGGCCGCGTCTTGTTGGTCGTGGCGAGCAGGCGCAGCCGCTCCGACTTGATGTGCGGCGTCATGCCGGTGATGCCGTCGATGCCGGCCTGCACCTGGCCGCCGATGATGTCGGTGGCGATCGCCGCCGAGCCCTTGTACGGCACGTGCGTGTACTGGAAACTGGCCATCGCGCGCAGGTGCTCGAACGCGAGGTGCGGGAAGCCGCCCTCGCCGTTCGTCGCCACGGTCAGCTTGCCCGGGTTGGCCTTCGCGTACTTCACCATCTCGCCGATGGTCTTGAACGGCGCGTTCGGGTTGGCGACGATCGCCAGGTAATTGAACGTGGTCACCGAGATCGGCGCGAAGTCCTTCAGCGGGTCGTACGGGATGTTCTTGCTGGTGTGCGGCAGCACCACCATGTTGCCGCCCTGCACGCAGGCGATGGTGTAGCCGTCGGCCGGGCCCTTGGCGACGTGGTCGAGGCCGAGCATGCCGCTCGCGCCCGGCCGGTTCTCCACGATCACCTGCTGGCCGAGCCGCTCGCTCATCTTCGGCGCGATGAGGCGCGACATGATGTCGGTGGTGTTGCCCGGCGGGAACGGGATCACGATGCGGACGGGCTTGTTCGGATAGGCCTGTCCGTATGCATTGCACGCAAAGACGACTAAAAGCGTCCACAGCCAGCGTTTCATGGGTTCCTGCTCCTCCTGATTAGTTACGTACCGGGTACGGAATTGCGCGGTCAGTTCATCGGGATGACCGGCAGCAGCACGTACGGCTGCTGCTCGAAATGCACGGTGACCTTGCCGCCGAAGATCGCCGGCGGCCGGTCGGTGGGGTCGTCGTGGGTGAAGGGCCCGCAGCCCTTCATCGGGTTCTTCATGTTCGAGAGCGTGGCCGCGGCGTCGTCGTGCTCGTAGTCGCGGCCGCGGATGCTGAGAGCGAGCCGGTAGCCCGCCGGGATGACGATGCAGGTCGGCCAGATCTCGATGTCGAGGTCCACCGGCTCGCCGGGCTTGAGCGGCTGCTTCTCGTCATGCGTGTGCCAGGGGCGGTAGGGCAGCGAGCGCGCCTTGTCGACCTTGCGGTGCGAGGCGCGCAGCCAGCCCTGGCCGACCGGCGTCTTCGGGTCGAGCGCGCCCTGGAACAGGACCTCCTTGCCCGCCGGGTCGAACACGCGCAGGACGATGAAGAGATCCGCGTCCGTCGTCGCCGACGAGATGCGCAGCTTGAGCGCCGAGGGGCCGGTGATCTCGAGCTCGCCCTTGAGCGGCGGCGTGCTGAATGTGAGCCCGTCGCCCATGGGCTCGTAGGTCAGCGCCTTCGTCGAGCGCGGCTCATCGCGCACGAGCTGCATCGTCTCCGGATCCAGGTAGAACGGCGTCCAGCGCGTGCGCGCGAGCGGCCATTCGTTCTCCGAGCGCAGGACGAAGCGCTCGCCGGGCGAGCGCACATTGAGGAGCACGCGCGACTGCTTGTCCCAGCCGTTGTCCTTCCCCTTGAGGAAGTGGTCGAAGAAATCGAGCTGCAGCCCGCGGCCGTAGTCGGTATAGAACGGCGCCCAGTGCGAGCCGCCATGCACCTCGAGCCACTTGTCCTTGGTCCTGCTGTTGACGAAACCCTCGAAGGTGCCGCGCGTGTGCAGCCCCTGCCCGCCCCAGTTCGCCGCGCTGAGCAGCGGCACCGTCACCTTCGACAGGTCGGCGGTGCGCTCGCGGTAGTAGTCGTCGATGAGCTCGCGCGACAGGAACGCCTGCCACATGTTCTCGCGGTTCTTCTCCAGCTCGGCCTCGGACAGCACCTCGTCGCCGCACACCGGCACGCCGGTATTGGGATTCTTCTTGCCGCTCGCAAAGCCGTGCTGCACGGTCTTC
>DASSPL010000298.1:0-2165 GCA_035699685.1 Burkholderiales bacterium
CACCTACCTGCCCGGGATCGCGCGCGGCGAGTGGCGGCTGCAGTCCATGGCGGTCACCGAACCCGGCACGGGTACCGACACGACCCGCATCAAGACCACGGCGGTGCGCAAGGGCGACCGCTATGTGGTGAACGGCCAGAAGGTGTGGACCTCGCGCCTGCAGCACTCGGACCTGATGATCCTCCTCGCGCGGACCACGCCGCTCATTGAGGTGAAGAAGAAGAGCGAGGGCATGTCGGTGTTCCTGGTCGAGACCAAGTCGAAGGGGCTCGACGTCAAGCCGATCCGCAACATGGTGAACCACGAGACCAACCAGGTGTTCATCGACAACCTGGAGGTGCCGGCGGAGAACCTGATCGGCGAGGAAGGCAAGGGCTTCCGCTACATCCTCGACGGACTGAACGCCGAGCGCATCCTCATCGCCGCCGAGTGCATCGGCGACGGCTACTGGTTCATCGACAAGGCGACCCGCTACGCCAGCGAGCGCGTGGTGTTCGACCGGCCGATCGGCCAGAACCAGGGCATCCAGTTCCCGATCGCCGAGAGCTACATGGAGATCGAGGCGGCGAACCTGATGCGCTACAAGGCGGCGCGGCTCTTCGACGAGAAGAAGCCGTGCGGCGCCGAGGCCAACATGGCCAAGCACCTTTGCGCCAAGGCGTCATGGGAAGCCGCCAACGTGTGCCTGCAGACCCACGGCGGCTTCGGCTTCGCCGCCGAGTACGACGTCGAGCGCAAGTTCCGCGAGACGCGCCTCTACCTCGTGGCACCGATCTCGACGAACCTCATCCTCTCCTATCTGGCCGAGCACGTCCTCGGCCTCCCCCGCTCCT
This sequence comes from Burkholderiales bacterium, assembly GCA_035699685.1. Lineage (GTDB taxonomy): Bacteria > Pseudomonadota > Gammaproteobacteria > Burkholderiales > SG8-39 > SCGC-AG-212-J23. The sequence goes on from DASSPL010000298.1 coordinate 834, forward strand.
TCTAATCGGAGATCTGCAGGACGATTTTTCCCCGCCCGTGACCGGCTTCGGAGGCGGCGTAGGCCTCCTTCGCCTGGGCGAGCGAAAACCGCTGCGTCACCTGCGGCTTGAGGGTCCCCTTGACCACGCTGTCGAAGATGCGCTCGAGCCGCTCGCGCGTCGCCTGGATCTGCGGCTTTTCCACCCGCACGTCCTGGCGTGACTCGTGCGGCGGAATGGGCGTGGCGGAGAGCGCGACGAGCACCCCGCCGGGCTTCAGCGCCCCGAGCGAGCGCACGTGCGCTTCGCCGCCGAGCGTATCGAGGATCACGTCGAAAGGCCCCGCGGCGACGAAGTCTTCCTTGCGATAGTCGATGGCGCGCACCGCGCCCAGCTCCTTGCAGTAAGCGTCCTGGGTAGACGTCGCATAGACGGTGGCCCCGGCCGCGCGCGCGATCTGGATGGCGAGGCTGCCGACGCCCCCCGCGCCGGCGTGAATGAGCACCTTCATCCCCTCTTTCAAGGGTGCAACCTCCATCAGCGGGATCCAGGCCGACAGCCCGGCGACGCAGAGGCTCGCGGCCTCCATCGCATCCACGCCGGGCGGCACCGGCGCAGTCGCGGCTGCGGGAAGAATGGCGTACTCCGCATGCGTGCCATCGGTGCGCGCGTCCGCTACGCCGGCGATGAGCTTGCCCTCCGCCTGGCCGGCGCAATCGCGCCCGAGCGTGCGGGGAAAGTTAAGCGGGAAAAGGCTCGCCAGCATGCCGCGGCGCATCTTCCAGTCGATGGGGTTCACGGATGCCGCGCTCACCTTGACGAGCATTTGCCCAGCGCCCGGCACAGGCGGAGGGATATCGTCGAGGCGCATCACCTCGGGTCCGCCATAGCCGTGGATTCGAAGCGCCTTCAGCGGCTGACCTTCGGCAGCCAGGTGGCGAGCGCCGGCATGTAGATGACGAGCAGGATCAGCAGCACCACGCAGGCGATGAACGGCAGCCCGGCGAGGTAGATGTCGCGCATGCGCGTGCCCGGGGGCGAGACGCCCTTCATGACGAAGAGCAGCAGGCCGAACGGCGGCATGGTGTAGCCCATCTCCAGCGCGAGCAGCATGATGAGGCCGAACCAGGTGAGGTCGAAGCCGAGCGTCTTGGCCAGCGGGAAGAAGATCGGCGCGGTGAGCAGCATCTTCGACAGCGGGTCCATGAAGCTGCCGAGGAAGATGATGACGCCGATCATGATGTAGAGCATCTGCAGCGGCGAGACCTGGAAGCCGGTGGCCCAGGTGATGAGGCCGCTCGAGCCGCCGGTGAACGCCAGCACCTGCGCGAAGGTGGCCGAGCCGAAGATGAC
>DASSPL010000299.1:0-3874 GCA_035699685.1 Burkholderiales bacterium
CCGTTCTCCGCCTCGCGGATCAGGTGGCCGAGGCCGGAGCGGGCGTTGATCATCTCGGTGGCGAACATGACGATGAAGGAGAGCGCGAGCGCCACGCGCAGGCCGGCGAACACCAGCGGCAGGGCGCCGGGCAGTACGACGCGGCGGAAGATCTGGGCGTCGCTCGCGCCCATGTTGCGCGCCGACCAGACCAGGATGCGCGGCGTCGCCTTGGCGCCGTAGTAGGCGTTGATGAAGGTCGGGTAGAAGCAGGCGAGGGCGATGATCAGGATCTTGGAGATGTCGCCGATGCCGAACCACAGCATGAAGAGCGGCAGCATGACGATCTTCGGCACCGGGTAGGTGAGGAACACGAGCGGCGAGACCATTTCCTCGAAGTTGCGCGCGATGCCTGCGGCGAGCCCCAGCACGATGCCGACCAGCGCGCCGATGGCGAAGCCCGGCAGCGCGCGCAGCAGGCTCGCCACGGCGTGCTCATAAAGCTCGCGCGTGGCCAGCGCTTCTGCGAAATGTTTCGCAATCTGTGCCGGCGAAAGCAGATAGTCGGGGAGCCCGCGCAGGGCGGCGAGCTGCCAGAGCGCGAGGATCGCCAGGACCAAGCCCCAGCGGGCGAACTTCTCTACTCGCAGATGAATTCCACCAGCTCCTTGGTGACCGACTTCGGCTGGCCGAGGGCGATGAAGCCGCGCTTGGTGAGCGCGAACTCTTCGCGCTGCACCAGCACCTCGGGCGAGCCCTCGACGGTGATGTACGTGCCGTTGGTACTGTGGTCGACGAGCACGAACTTGCCGTGCTTGCGCTCGATGGTGCAGTGGTGCCGCGAGGCCTGCTCGTGCTCGACCACCATGCCGCATTTCTCGTCGCGGCCAAGGGTGATGCTGTCGCGTGCGCGGCGCCGGTCGAGCTTGCGGCCGCGGTAGATGAGGGTGAGAGGACCGGCCTCCTCGACCAGCAGGCGCTTCAGCGGAATCTGCAGCGTGGTGGCCGTGGAGTCCGGGTCGTTGCGCCAGACGAGCTCGCACAGCTCGACCTTTTCGCTGCGTCCCTTCACGTCGGTTTCGTACAGGTTGCGAACCCACGGGCGATAGGCCGCGCCGAGCAGGCGCGCGGTGTCCTTCGTGGTGATGATCTGGTCCTTCGCGCTGAGCTCGACCAGGCGGGCGGCCAGGTTGACCGTATCGCCGAAGACGTCGGCGTCCTTCTGCAGCACCGGGCCGTGGTGGAAGGCGACGCCGAGCGCGAGGCGCACGCCGTTCACCGGGGGGAACGCATCCACCGTGGCGTGCATCGCCGCGGCCGCCTCGGCGGCCTTGTCGGGCGAGCCGGCGAGCGCCATCAGCTTGTCCGCCGCCCGCTTGACGATGCGCACGCCGGACTTCCCGGCGCACGCCGTCAGCGCGTCCATGCAGCGGGTCAGCGCGTCGGTCGCCGCCACGTCCCCGGCCCTGGCAAAGAGCTCGCTGCCGCCGATGGCGCTGGCGAAAAGGACCGTCGTCTCGCGGTTGTCCATGGTTTTAATGGTAGCGTCTACTGGTGTCCCTGACCCAGGAGACTATCGAGGCCTACCGCGCCGCCGACTACGTGGTGTTCGCCGACCGCACCATCGTGCTGCGCATCGGCGAGCCGAGCGCGGAGCTCGACGCCCTGATGGCCGCCGAGGGCGCCACCAGTGCGGCATTCGTCACGGCGGCCAACCCGCGCGGCGAGAAGCGCTCGGACGAGGAAAATGGCGTCGCCAACGCGGCGCTGCAGAGCTTCGTCGCCGCGGCCGGATATCCTCACTTCTGGGGCGAGGGGCGCGACCCGTTCGGCGGCTGGGCCGAGCCGAGCTTCCTCGTCATCGGCATCTACCGCGCCAACGCCGAGGCGCTGGCGCAGCTTTTCGAGCAGAACGCCATCGTCTTCTGCGAGCGCGGCAAGCCGCCCGAGCTCGTCATCCTGGAGAAAACCGCATGATCCACGTCATCGCCGTCATCACCGCCAAGCCGGGCAAGCGCGCCGCGATCCTGGAGGCGTTCCGCGCCAACGTGCCGAACGTCCATGCCGAGAAGGGCTGCATCGAGTACGGCGCCGCCGTCGATGCCGAAAACGCGCTGCCGTTCCAGACCAAGTACGGCGCCGACACCTTCCTGGTGGTCGAGAAATGGGAAAGCATGGACGCGCTCAAGGCGCATGCGGCGGCGCCCCACATGGCGGCCTACGGGGCGAAGACCAAGGAGATGATCGCGAGCCGCGTGATCCACATCCTCGCTCCCGCCTGATCTGGATCAAATGTCGTCGTTTTTGCGATTGACGCGCGGCGCGGCGGTGCTACTCTGGGCTCGAGGCTGCGACGGTGACAGCACCAAGGCAGCTCCGGGATTCCCGGCCACCTGTCGGGATACCGGACCGGAGCGGACTCAAGGAGCGGCAACCGCCGCTTACGTAGCCAGGCGCCCAACTAGGCGCCGCCGGCAGAAGAGCCGGCATCAAGGCCCCGCCACGAGCGGGGCCTTTCATTTTCGCGGCTACATCTGTCGGTAGACGACCCGGCACTCCTCCAGCTCGTACGGCGTCTTGAGCGGCTTGGAGCACCGCTTGGCGAACTCTTCCTTGCGCTTCTGCTGGTCCACCGCCGCGGCGCGGCGCTGGGCTTCACGCTCCTCAACCTTCTTCTGCATGGTCTTGGGCTCGGACTGGGGGGGAGTGTCCTGTCCCAGGACATGCCCAGCCGCCAGCGCCGCGGCGAGGACCAGGGCTAGCGATCCGACGACAGTGGAGAGCTGCATGGCGAGGCTCCGTTCTTGTCTTGTCGTTGAGTTCTTGCGGCCCAGTGTTGCAGCCTTCGCCGGATGTTTCAGCGGCGCACTTCACGATCCCTGACATGTTTCGAATGGCGCCGGGCATTAAGTCACGGCGGTAAACTGCGCTCCTTTCCAGGAGGAAAAATGGCCACCCATCTCAAGCGCCGCATCGCGCAGGAAGTCACGGACGAGCTCGACCGCAAGGTGCGCCAGACGGTCGAGGCGATCCTCGACGACGTGCGCAAGCGCGGCGACGCCGCGGTGCGCGAGTACTCGCAGAAGTTCGACAAGTGGGAGCCGAAGCGCCTGTCGCAGGCCGACATCGAGCAGATCCTCGCCCGGGTGTCGCCGTCGACGATCAGGGACATCGAGTTCGCCCAGGCGCAGATCCGCGCCTTCGCCCAGCACCAGCGGGCGGCGCTGAAGGACATCGAGGTCGAGACGCTGCCGGGCGTGCGCCTCGGCCATCGCAACATCCCCGTCGAAAGCGTCGGCTGCTATGTGCCGGGCGGGCGCTACCCGATGGTCGCCTCGGCGCACATGAGCATCGTCACCGCCCGCACCGCGGGCGTCTCCCGCATCGTCGCCTGCACGCCGCCCAACCAGGGCGCGCCGCACGCCGAGACCATCGCCGCGATGGCGCTGGGCGGCGCCGACGAGATCTGGGTGCTGGGCGGCATCCAGGCGGTTGCCGCCATGGGCATAGGCACCGACAGCATCCGGCCGGTGGACATGCTCTGCGGTCCGGGCAACGCGTACGTCGCCGAGGCCAAGCGCCAGCTCTACGGCCGCGTCGGCATCGACCTCCTCGCCGGGCCGACGGAGATCCTGGTAATCGCCGACGACTCGGCCGACGTCGAGATGATCGCCACCGATCTCCTCGGCCAGGCCGAGCACGGCCCCACCTCGCCGGCCATCTGCATCACGACGTCCAGGAAGGTCGCGGAGAGCCTGGAGGCCGAGATCCAGCGGCAGCTCAAGGTGCTGCCCACCGCCGACGTCGCCGGCGTGGCCTGGCGCGACTACGGCGAGATCATCCTGGTTTCTTCGCGGGAAGAAGCGGTGAAGGAAGCCGACCGCGTCGCCGCCGA
>DASSPL010000300.1:0-7292 GCA_035699685.1 Burkholderiales bacterium
ACGCGTCGGCCGAAGCCATCACGACATCCTGGTTGTAGCCCACCTTGCCCGCCGGCACCGCCGGCCAGTTGTGGTAGCCGAGGATGAGATCCATCTTCGGGTCGTCGAGCACGCCGTCGGCGATCATCGCCTGCGCGCCCGCGAGCGTTTCCTCGGCCGGCTGGAAGATGAACTTCACCCGGCCCTTCAATTCATCCCGCATCTCCGCCAGCGCCGCGGCGACGCCCAGGGCGATGACCGTGTGCACGTCGTGGCCGCAGGCGTGCATCTTTCCCGCCACCTTGGAGGCGAAAGGCAGCCCGGTCTGCTCGAGGATCGGCAGCGCATCCATGTCGGCGCGGATGCCGAGCGTCGGGCCCGGCTTCGCGCCTTCGACGATCGCGACGACGCCGGTCCTGCCGATACCGGTCCTGAACCTTATGCCCTGCTTCGAGAGGAAATCGGCGACCGCCTTGGCGGTCTCGTGCTCCTCGAAGGCGAGCTCGGGGTGCTCGTGCAGCCTGCGGCGCAGGGCGACGAGCTCGGGGGTGCGCTTCTCGACGATGCTGGCGATTCGGGCGTTGGCATCCATGGCGGCGAATTCTACGCTTGACTACATTCATCCTTTTGGGTGAATATCACGCCATGCAGCTCGATGACACGCTGATTGCACTGGCGGACGAGACCCGGCGCAGCATCCTGCGGCGGCTCGCGTCCGGCGAGGCGCGCGTGACGGAGCTGGCGGCGCCGTTCGACATATCCCTCAACTCGGTCTCGAAACATATCCGGCTGCTGGAGCGCGCCGGGCTGGTGCGGCGTCGCGTCGCCGGCCGCGATCACTTCCTCGCGCTCGAGCCCGGCCCGTTCGACGAGCTCACGCAGTGGATGCTGAAGACGCGCGAGTTCTGGTCTGCGCGGCTCGACAGCCTCGAGGCGGCGCTGCGCGCCGACGACGCGATCGAAGCCGCCCGCAGGAAATCCCCAATCCCCCCCTCTTCCAAACGAAGGAGAAAGCAATGAAGGCACCCGTCACCGTGGTCGAGCCCGGCACCGTCCGTCTCGAGCGGCTGCTGCCCGGACCGCTCGAGCGCGTCTGGGCCTACATCACCGAGTCGGACAAGCGCGCACGCTGGTTCGCCGCGGGCGAGTTCGACCTGCGCGTCGGCGGCAAGATCCGCCTGGAGTTCGACAATTCGAGCCTCTCCAGCGACAAGGTGGCGCCGGAGAAATTCAAGGACAAGCAGAAGGGCAGCTTCACCGGCGTCATCACGCGACTCGAGCCGATGCGCCTGCTCGCGCACACGTGGACCTGGCAGAGCGGCGACACCGAGGTGACCTACGAGCTCACGCCGCGCGGCAAGGACGTGCTCCTGGTCATCGTCCACGCTCGCGTGCCCAAGGAAGCCGGCACCGCCGTCATGTCCGGCTGGGATGTGCACAGCGGCGTCCTTGCCGATGTGCTGAACGGGGTCGAGCCGCGCCCGTTCTGGACCGAGGTAGCGCGCGCGGAGAAGCAGTATGCCGCAGCGCTCTAGAGAACACCGCTAGGGCATGTCGATTTGGCGGCTCGCCGCACGACTACAGGGCGATACCGCCAAATCAAGGAGATAGATCATGAAGGTCCAATACGGCTGGGTACTGGTCGCGATCGGGGCGCTCATGAGCTGCGTCGCCCTCGGCACCATGATGTCCCTCGCAGTGTTCCTGCAGCCGATCACCGAAGCCACCGGCTGGTCGCGCACCGGGGTGTCGAGCGCCATGACGCTCAACTTCCTCGTCATGGGGGCCGCGGGCTTCGGCTGGGGCGCGCTCAACGACCGCTTCGGCACGCGCCCCGTGGTGCTCACCGGCGCGGTGCTTCTCGGCCTCGGCCTCGTGCTCGCCAGCCGTGCCGCGAGCCAGACGCAGTTCGTCCTCGCCTACGGCCTCATCGTCGGCGTGTCGGCCGGGAGCCTGTTCGTGCCGATGATGACCGCCGTCAGCGCATGGCTGCCTGAGCGGCGCAGCCTGGCGGTCTCCCTCGTCTCGGCCGGCATGGGCGTGGCACCGATGACGATCTCGCCGGTCGCCGCGTGGCTGCTGGAAACCACCGACTGGCGCTCCGCGCAGCTCATGATCGGCCTGGCGGTGTGGACCCTGCTGGTCCCGGCGGCGCTGTTCGTCAGGCCGGCGCCCCGGGAAAGCGGCGCAGCAGCCGGCGCGACAGGAGAGCCGCCGATGCGTGCCGGCGAGGCGCTGCGCTCGACGCCCTTCATCGTGCTGGCGGCGACGTTCTTCGCCTGCTGCGCCACGCACGCCGGCCCGATCTTCCACACGATCAGCTATGCGCTGGTCTGCGGCATACCGACGGTCGCCGCCGTGACCATCTACAGCCTCGAGGGGTTGGCCGGCCTCGGCGGCCGCGTCGTGTTCGGGCTGGCCGGCGATCGCTACGGCGCGAGGCGCGTGCTGATGGCGGGACTCTTCGTGCAGGCCTTCGCCGCCGGCAGCTTCGTCTTCGCCCAGCGCCTGGGCGAGTTCTACGCCGTCGCGGCGGTGTTCGGCTTCGCCTACGGCGGGGTCATGCCGCTTTACGCGGTGCTGGCGCGCGATTACTTCGGCCAGCGGATCATGGGCACGGTGCTCGGCGCTGCCGCGTTCATCTCGAGCCTCGGCATGGCGCTCGGGCCGTGGCTCGGCGGCTGGATCTACGACAGCTTCGGCAGCTACGCCTGGATGTATATCGGCTCGTTCGCCATCGGCCTCGGCGCGGCAGCGATCGCCTTCGCCTTCCCCGCGCCGCGGCGGCTAGAATCGGCCCATGCAAGTCCGGCCCCTGCAGGGTGAATTCGCCGCCGAGGTGATCGGCCTCGAGCTCCCCGTCGACGACGCGACGTTCGCGGCGATCGACGCGGCCTGGACGCGCCACCCGATCCTCGTCTTCCGCGACCTGGACATGACGCCGGAGCAGCACATCGCGTTCACGCGCCGTTTCGGACCCCTGCACATCATGGAGCCGCTGCAGTACAACCTGCCCGGCCATCCCGAGATCTTCGTCGTCTCCAACGTCGAGGAAGGCGGCAGGGCGGTAGGCATGAAGCGCGCCGGCTGGGGCTGGCACACCGACGGCGAGGACAAGGCCGTCCCGAACGCCGGATCGATGCTCTACGCTCTCGAGCTCCCGCCGGAAGGCGGCGACACGCTTTACGCCGACATGTATTCGGCCTACGAGGCCCTGCCCGCGGACATCAAGCGCCGGATCCGTGGAAAGCGTGCTCGCTTCAGCCGTATCTCGCTGCACCACGTGCACTACCCTCACCTGCCCGCCCTCACGGAGGAAGACAAGCGGAAGAAACCCGACGTGTGGCATCCGATCGAGCGCCGGCATCCGAAGTCGGGACGGACGGCGCTCTACATAGGACGCTGGGCGTGCGACATCGAGGGCATGCCGCAGGACGAAGGCGCGGAGCTGGTGCGGTTTCTGCAGGAGTTCGCGGTGCGCCCGGAGTTCGTCTATCGGCACCGCTGGCGGCTGCACGACGCGGTGCTCTGGGACAACCGCTGCGCGCAGCACTGCGCGACGCCCTTCGACGACTCGAAGTACCGCCGCCACATGCTGCGCACCACCCTCGAAGGCGACGTGCCGGTAATGGCTACTTCAGCTCGTAGCAGCTCTCTCGCGGTGCAGTGAACCAGACCGCATCGCCCGCCGCGTAGCGCGGCGCGTGCGCGTCGTTCGGCGCTTCGACGATTGCGCGCTCCCCGCTTTCCAGGTTCAGGTGGTACTCCAGCGTCGCGCCCAGGTAGAGCACCTGCTTCACGGTTCCTCGCCTTGAGAACCCGTCCCCTGCTGAGGAAGCCAGGCGCGCCCTTTCCGGCCGGATGGCGATCGTGCCGAAGAAATTCATGCGGCCGATGAACTCGGCGACAAAGCGCGTCGCCGGCCGCTCGTAGATGTCGGCCGGCGTGCCGACCTGCTCGATGCGCCCGGCGTTCATGACGGCGACGCGGTCCGACATCACCAGCGCCTCGCCCTGGTCGTGCGTGACGAAGACGGTGGTGATGCCGAGCCGCCGCTGCAGGCTGGCGATCTCGACGCGCATCTCCTCGCGCAGCTTGAGGTCGAGGTTCGAAAGAGGCTCATCGAGGAGCAGCACCGCCGGCCGGATGACCAGCGCTCGCGCCAACGCTACGCGCTGCCGCTGGCCGCCGGACAGCTCGAGCGGGCGGCGCTCGCCGAGGCCGGAGAGCTGCACCAGCTCCAGTGCCTCGCGGACCCGCTGGCTCGTTTCAGCCGCTGAAACCTTGCGCATGCGCAAGCCGAAGGCCACGTTTTCTGCCGCGGTCATGTGGGGAAAGAGCGCGTAGTCCTGGAACACCACGCCAATGTCGCGCCTGAAGGGCGGCAGCCCTGCCACCGGCTTGCCCTTGACGTAGATCTCGCCGGCGCTCGGCGGGAAGAAGCCCGCGATCAGGCCGAGCGTGGTGGTCTTGCCGCAGCCCGACGGGCCGAGCAGCGTCATGAACTCGCCGTCGCGCACGTCGAGGTCGATGCCGGCGACGGCCACGCTCTGCCCGTAGCGCTTCTCGATGCCGGCCAGCTTCAGCTCAGACACGCTCGCGCTCGCCGTAGATGAAGTCGCCGAGGCCGGTGATGCGCTCCACGACCGCCACCAGGACAAGGGGCAGCAGCAGGGTGATCACGGAAACCGCGGCCAGCGTGGGCGCGAAGCCGAACTCGAGGAAGCCGAGGATCTTGACGGTGATGGGCTGCTCGCCGGGCCGCACCAGGAAGAGGGAAAGATTGACGTCGGTGAAGGAGTGGACGAAGGCGAACACCGCGCCGGCCACGATGCCGCTCTTGATGAGCGGGAACACCACGTGCCATAGCGCCCGCGCGCGCGACGCGCCCAGGCTGGCTGCGGCGAGCTCCACGTTAGGCGGAAGCGCGTGCAGGCTGATGGCGACCGTGCGCACCGCGAACGGCAGGCAGATCACCACGTGGCCGACGAGCAGCGCCGTGAAGCCGATCTGCTCGCGCCAGCCGGCGTACTGGAAGAGCTGCAGGAGCCCTACTCCGGTCACCAGAGCCGGCAGCATCAGGGGACCGAGCGTCAGCGCGACCATCGCCGCCCTGCCCGGAAACCGGTAGCGCGCCAGCGCGAACGCCAGCGGCAGCGCGAGCAGCGTGCTGATCACCGCCGCGGCGCAGCCGAGCTTGAAGCTGAACCACAAGGGGTCCACCCACTCGGCCGAAAGCGCGCGCTCCCACCATTGCAGCGAGAAGCCGCGCGGCGGGAACTGCGAGCGGTTGGACGCGTTGAACGACACGGCCGCCGTGATGAGGATCGGGCCGAGCATGAAGATGTAAATGCCGATCACGACCACCCGCAGCGCGGCCCAGGGACTCATCGGTTCGACCCCCTGACAAGGGGGTCGCGAATGAAATGAGCGGGGGGTTTGTTCTCATAAATGGTGACTGTCACCATTTTCCGGTGGTTCATAGCGCGGCCTGCTTCGCGCCCATGCGCGCGGCAGCGTAAAGCAAGGCCATCGAGCACACCACCAGGATTACCGCGAGGGCGGCGCCGATCGACCAGTCGAGGAGCTGGGTCATGAAGCCGTAGATCGCGGTGGCCATGACCTGCGTCGCCGGGCCGCCGAGGATGGCGGGCGTGGCGTAGGCGCTGATGGCGATCGAAAACGCGAGGATGAAGCCGCCGGCGATGCCGGGAAGGCTGAGTGGCAGCACGACGTGGAAGAAGGTGCGCGTGCGGCTCGCGCCGAGGCTCATGGCGGCGCGCTCGAGGTTCGGGTTGATGCCCTGCAGCGCGCCCATGATGGTGAGCACCGTGTACGGCAGGAGCGCGTGCGCGAGGCCGATGACGATGGCGCCGGTGCTCGGCATGAAGGCGATGCGCTCCTGCGTTATCCCGAGACCGAGAAGCACATCGTTGGCCACGCCGAAGCGGTTGAGGATGATGTACCAGCCGTAGGTGCGCACGACGACGCTGGCGAGGAGCGGCGCGAGCGCCAGCGCGATGAGCAGGCCTTTCCACCGGCTGCGCGTGCGGACCAGGAAATACGCCAGCGGGTAGCCCAGCACGACGTCGATGACGCCGACCGAGACGCCGACGATGAACGTGCGGATGAAGGCCCAGATGTACAGGGGCTTCGAAAACAGGAAGGCGTAATTCTCGAGCGTGAGCTCGCTGGTGAGCTGCTGCGATTCCGACTTGAGGAAGCTCGCCGAAAGCAGCAGCGCGTTCGGCAGGGCGAAAAACACAAGCAGCACCGCCATGGGTGCTGCGATGAGGAGCCACGGGACGGCGGAGGTTACCCCGCCATGATCTCTTGCCATTTGAGCGTCCAGTCCTTGCGGCGTGCCCCTATCACGTCCGAATCCGGGAACTGGGTCTTGGCGATCTGCTCCTTGGTGGCGATCTGCGTAGCGGCGAACTTGGCGGGCAGGTCGACCCCGGGTCGCGTGGGGCTGGAGAAATACGCGAGCGCCCATTCGCGCTGCACCGCCGGGTCGAGGCGCCAGTTGAGGAACTCGTAGGCGAGCTTCTTGTTCTTCGCGCCGACCGGCACGCAGGCGACGTCGAACAGGCCGATCACGCCCTCATCCGGGATCACCATCTCGAAGGGCATGCCGCGGTCGATGTAGTAGCCGGAGCGCGCGCTCCAGTACGGCGAGATCCACACCTGGCCGTTCTCGAAGTGCGGCACGGCCTCCGCCGAGCCGGTGACCACCACGCCGACGTAGGGCTTCTGCGCCTTGAGCCGCTGCCACGCCGGCTCCATGTTGTCGACGCCGCCCTTGCCGAGCTGCGCGGCGTGGATCAGCGCGTAGACCGAGAGCAGGTTCGCCGGGTTGTAGTTGATGACGCGGCCCTTGATCTTGTCGCCGTACCGCTTCTGCGGCTCCCAGTAATCGGCCCACGAGCGCGGCCGCTCCAGCTTCTCCTTGTTGTAGACCAGCGCCGCGTACTGCAGCGTGTGCGGCGCGCCCGAGCCGCCGGGAATCACCTGCCAAGTCTTGTCCCACAGGTGGCGCAGGTTGGGAACCTCGCGCTCGCTGATCTTCTCCAGCAGTCCTTCCTTCACGCCGAGGATCACTTCGGGCGGCGTCAGCAGCCCGGCGACGTCGAAGCCCGGCGCGCCGCGCGAGGCGCGGATCTTGGCGTAGTCCTGCGACGCGGTGCCGGTCGCGTCGTGGATCACCTTCACGCCGAACTTCTTCTCGAACGGCCGGATCACCACGCGCTCGACGAGCTCCTGGTACTCGCCGCCCTGCGTGTTGACGACCAGCGTCTCCTGCGAGCGTGCGG
>DASSPL010000301.1:0-2619 GCA_035699685.1 Burkholderiales bacterium
CAAGCGCCGCCCCGAGGGCGCGAAGCAGCCCTGGTGGATCGAGTACTCGGTCAGCTTCTTCCCGGTGATCCTGATCGTTTTCCTGCTGCGCTCGTTCCTGGTCGAGCCGTTCAAGATCCCGTCGTCGTCGATGGTGCCGACCCTGCTGGTCGGCGACTTCATCCTCGTGAACAAATTCACGTACGGCATCCGCCTGCCTGTGGCGAACAAGAAGATCGTCCAGCTCGGCAGCCCGAAGCGCGGCGACGTGATGGTTTTCCGCTATCCCGACGACCCGTCGCTCGATTACATCAAGCGCGTGGTCGCCCTGCCGGGCGACAAGCTCGAATACCGCAACAAGCGCCTCACCATCAACGGCCAGGCGGTGCCGATGAAGCAGCTCGACGACTACCTGTCGCGCGAGCGCATGCAGTTTTCCCGGCGCTTCGTCGAGACCCTGGACGGCGCCCCGCACGAGATCCTGATCGACGACGACGCGCCGGCGGCGGTCATGCCGACGCGCGCTGCCGGCGGCAATTGCAACTACAATACGGCCGGACTCGCGTGCACGGTGCCGCCGGGCCATTACTTCGTCATGGGCGACAATCGGGACAACTCGAGTGACAGCCGGGTCTGGGGCTTCGTCCCCGACGAGAACATCGTGGGCAAGGCCTTCTTCATCTGGCTGAACCTCAACGATCTCGGCCGCTTCGGGTCGTTCCGCTAGCAAGGGAGAGCACAACATGGGTAGGAAACAGTCCGGCGTCAGCCTCATGGGCCTGATCATCGGCCTCGTCATCCTTGCAATGCTGGCCCTGCTCGGCATGCGGCTCCTGCCGTCGTTCCTCGAGTACCGCTCGGCCAAGACCGCCATCGAGGGCATCGCCCGCGACAGGCAGGGCGCCTCGGTCGCCGACATGCGCCGCGCGTTCGATGCGCGCGCGCAGATCGACGACATCCAGACCCTCAAGTCGAGCGACCTCGAGATCGGCAAGGAAGGCAACGCGGTGGTCATCAGCTTCGCCTACCGCAAGGAAGTGCCGCTCTTCGCCAACATCGGCGTGTACATCGACTACGCCGCGCGCGCCGGGGGCCAGTAGATCGGTCTTGAAGAGCAACTCGGCCATCGCTTCGCGCGGCCCGGGCTGCTCGAGCAGGCGCTGACGCACCGCAGCTTCGGCGCCGGCCACAACGAAAGGCTGGAATTCCTGGGCGACGGCGTGCTCGACTGCGCCGTGGCGGCAGAGCTCTACGACCGCTTCCCGCAGCTCTCCGAGGGCAAGCTCACGCGCCTGCGCGCGACGCTGGTGCGCGAGGAAGCCCTGGTCGAAGTGGCGCGCGAGATCGGCCTGGCTTCACTCATCCGCATGGGCGAGGGCGAGCAGGCCGCCGCCGCCGAGCCGCGCCCCTCGATCCTCGCCGACGCCCTCGAGGCGGTCATCGGCGCCATATTCGTCGACGGCGGCTATCAGGCCGCCCGCGACGTCGTCCTCTCGCTCTTCAAGACGCGCTTCCAGCAGCTCGACCCGGAACGGCCGGTGAAGGACGCGAAGACCGAGCTGCAGGAGCTCCTGCAGGCCGGCCGCCGGCCGCTGCCGGTCTATCGCGTCCTTTCCGTGCAGGGCGCCGCGCACGAGCAGTCGTTCGAGATCGAATGCGTCGTCGGCGACATCACCGCCTCCGGCACCGGCCGCTCGCGGCAGAAGGCCGAGCAGGAGGCGGCTCGCGCGATGCTCGATAAGCTCTCGGCATGAGTGCTTTGATTTTTGGCCGCCCCCAACCAACTCCCCGTTCGCCTGCGGCTCACACCCCCCTTATCAGGGGGGCGAACCGATGAGCCAACGCTGCGGCACCGTGTCGCTCGTCGGCCGGCCGAACACCGGCAAGTCGAGCCTGCTGAACCGCCTGGTCGGCGAGAAGATCTCCATCGTCTCGGCCCGCCCGCAGACCACGCGCCACCTCGTGCGCGGCGTGCTCACCGTGCCGCAGTGCCAGTACATCTTCGTCGACGCGCCGGGCAATCCGCCGAAGCTGAAGAGCGTGCTGCACAAGGCGCTCAACCGCCGCGTCGGCGAGGCGGCGAGCGAGGCCGATGTGGTGCTGTTCGTGGTCGAGGCGCTGCGCTACGGGCCCGAGGACAAGGCGGCGCTCGAGCGCATTCCGCACGGGCAGAAGGCGATCGCGGTGGTCAACAAGGTCGACACCGTGAGAAAGCGGGCGGATCTCATCCCGTTCCTCGACCGGCTGGGCAAGACGCGCGACTTCGCCGCCGTGGTCCCGGTCAGCGCGCGCACCGGCAAGAACGTGCAGGCGCTGCTGCGGGTGGTCGCCGAGGCGCTGCCGGAGGGGCCGCCGGCCTACCCGGAGGACCAGCTCACCGACCGCGACGAGCGCTTCTTCGCCGCCGAGATGCTGCGCGAGAAGCTGTTCGAGACCCTCGGCGAAGAGCTGCCCTACCGCTGCGAGGTGGTGATCGACAGCTTCAAGGAGGAAGGCGCCCTGCGGCGCATCGAGGCCACCATCCTGGTCGAGCGCGACAGCCAGAAGGCGATCATCCTCGGCAAGGGCGGCCAGCGGCTGAAGGCCATGGCCACCGCCGCCCGCAAGGACATGGAGCGCCTCTTCGACGGCAAGGTCTAT
>DASSPL010000302.1:0-2178 GCA_035699685.1 Burkholderiales bacterium
TCAGCGCGCCCACCATGCCCTGCTCGAGCACCTCCGAGAACCCGATCACGGCGTTGAGCGGGGTGCGCAGCTCGTGCGACATGTTGGTGAGGAACTCCGACTTGTGGCGGTTGGCCGCGGCCAGCTCGCGCGTGAGGCGGCCGACTTCGTCGTTCATGCCGTTGAGGTTCGCGGCCACGGCGCCCAGCTCGTCGCGGTTGCGCACCTCGACGTGGCGCGAGAAGTCGCCCTTGGCCATCTCGCCGAAGCGCGTATCCATCGCGCGCACCGGCCCGATGACCGACCATGAGATCGAATATCCCAGCGCCAGCGCCAGCAGGACGCTCGCCACCGCGACCGCCACGATGAGATTGCGCGAGCGCCGGTAATCGGCCTCGCCCTGGTCGATGTAGGCGAGCATCTCGGACTCGGCCTTGTTCACGAGCTCGTTGGTGAGCCGCTCGAGACGGTCGGCGAGGGGCCCCGCGCGCTGGACCTGCACCTTGCGGCCCTCGGCGACCTTGCCAGCCTTCACGAGCTCAATGACCTCGGCCACCACGGCGATGAACACCTCGTAGTCGGCGCGCACGCGGCCGAGCAGTTCCATCTCGTCGTACGCCACGAACTGCAGGCGGTCCAAGTCGTAGCCGAACTGGCTCAGTTGCCGGAGCGTCGTCTCGAAGGTGCGCTCGTCGGGCACCTGCATGGCGGATGCGACGCTATAAAGCTGCAGCGTGGTGTTGTGCTGGATCTGCCGGTAGGCGGCGATCTTGCGCTGCAGGCCTACCAGGTTCGCCAGGCGCTCGTTCACGGCGGCCAGGCCCACGACGCTCGCCGCGCCGACGGCCACGAGCAGGGCCGCGATCGCGAGGAACGCCAGCATGAGCTTCGTCTCGATCGATGCCGGGATGCGCGCGGCCGCCCGGGGCAGGAGGTCGAGCAGGGGTGATCTCACTCGCGCATCAACCCCCGCAGGTCGCGCAGCAATTCCTCGGCGTCGAAGCGATACCCGAGGTACTGGACTCGCATCGTCCCGTTTCGATCCACGAGCGAGGTGAGGTAGAGGTGATCCACGTCGCCGCCGGCATTCCTGCGCGAGAAGGCGCCGTATGAGCGCACCATCGCGCGGATCTCCTCAGGCGTGCCGGTGAGGAAACTCCACCCCTTCCCGTTCGCGCCCAGCGACTCGGCATAGTGGCGCAGCACCTCGGGCGTGTCCACCTCCGGATCGACCGTGATCGCGACGAAGTGCACCTTTGTGCCGAAATCGGATCCCAGCTTGCGCCGCATCGCGGCGAGCTTGCGCATCAGCACGGGGCAGCTATCGCGGCAGGTCGCGTAGATGAACGTCACCGCCACGACCTGGCCGCGCAGCTCGCCGAGCGACAGGCGGTCGCCCAGGTGCGTGGTGAGCGCGAACTCGGGTGCTGGTCCGATGACGGGCAGCCGCTCGTGCTTCTCCGCGGACTGGTGCGCCCCGGCCGGCGCGGCCGCAATCCCCGCCGCAACCATCGTGGCGGCGAGCAGGCTTCCTCGGGCCGGCATCCTCAGGCCTTCAGCTCTCGCTTGAGCTCCTCCAGAACGCTCCAGTCGGTGCCGCGCTCGATGATCTTCTGCGGCGTGCCCCTCACCATGCCGGCCTCGCGCAGCTGCAGCGCGTAAAAGCGCAGGCTGTCCTCCGCGCTGAAATCGCGCCAGCTGCGGTAGGGCAGCTCCGTCAAAGCCTGGCGCGCGTATTCTACTTTCGGCTTGAACCCTCTCGCCATGAACGCGCGCACGCCGGCGTCGGGGTCGGCGGTGCAGATGTCGCCGCCCTTCAGGATCGCCCGCATCACGCGCTTGGTCGCGATGGGGTGCTTGCGCCGCCACGTCTTGTTGACGGCGACCATGCAGCAAAAGTACTGGGACCAGGGCCGGTCGTAGGTGCTGGACAGCAGCATGCGGCCCACCTTTCGGTCGCGCAGCTCCTGCGGATCGGGCGGAAAGCCGAGATAGCCGTCGATCTTGCCCTCCGCGAGCAGCTGCTTGCCCTTCTCAGGCGGATTGAAGTCCCAGCGGATGTCGCGGGCCGGATCGAGACCCACGTAAGTGACGATGCTCGCGAGGAAAACATGCTGGCCCGACTCGTTGCCGAGCACGGAGACCGTCTTGCCCTTGAGGTCCTTCACGCTCTTGATCTCGGGCCGCGTGAAAAGCTCG
>DASSPL010000303.1:0-11819 GCA_035699685.1 Burkholderiales bacterium
ACGGCGAACTCGGCGTTCACCTTGAGCCACTTCTCCGCCTTGCCGTCGGAGTCGGGGATGATGGCGTTCGGCGGGCACTCGGGCTCGCAGACGCCGCAGTCGATGCATTCGTCCGGATGGATCACCAGCATGTTGTCGCCCTCGTAGAAGCAGTCGACGGGGCAGACCTCCACGCAGTCCATGTACTTGCACTTGATGCAGTCTTCGGTGACGACGTAGGTCATCTATCTTTTCTTCTGTGATCGGGAGCTGAAATCGGGGCCCGGATTATCGCACGTAGCCTTACGGCGACGCGCGTGTACTGGAATCCTCTACAGGCGGCCGGGGCTTTTTCCCCTAGGGAATAAAACTCATTGCCCCGCGTTGTCGCGAGGGCGATCATAGGAGGAATGCGCGTTCTTGCTCGTCCCGTGGCGCCGCTGCTCATCGCGGTCGGCGCCGCGCTGCTGATCCTCACCGCCGGCGCGGAAATCGCGAACGACCTGCGCACCTGGGCGCAGGGCGGCGGGCCGTGGCCGCGCGAGATCATGCTGCACGTCCTCATCGCCGGCGCGGCGCTGCTGCTCGCGGCGGCGGTGATCATGATGCGCCGGTCCACGCAGCGCACCGCGGCCGCCGAGGCGGCGCTGCGCGAAAGCGAGGAGCGCCTGCGCCTCATCGCCAACAACGTGCCGGCGCTCATCTCCTACGTCGACCGCGAGCAGCGCTACGCGTTCTCCAACCGCACCTACGAGGACTGGTTCGGCATCCCGGCCGAGCGCATGGCGGGACTGACGGTCGCCGAGGTGTTCGGCGACGAGGCCTACGGCCGCATGCGCCCCGACGTGGAGCGCTGCCTCGCCGGACAGGAAGTGCAGTTCGAGCTGTCCACGGGCCAGGGCAGCAAGCGCCGCACATTGCAGGTCGCCTGCGTGCCGCACATCGGCCACGAGAGCGAGGTCCTCGGCTTCTACATGCTGGCGAACGACGTCACGCAGCTCAAGCGCGCGCAGGAGGACCTGCGCTACGCCGCCATCCAGCTGCAGCACGATGCGCGGCGCCTCGAGTTCCTCGCGCACCACGACACGCTCACCTCGCTGCCCAACCGCGCCATGTTCACCGAGCGCGCGCGCGAGGCGGTGGCGCATGCGCGCCGCCACCAGAAGACGGCGGCGCTGCTGTTCGTCGACCTGGACAACTTCAAGACCGTCAACGACACGCTCGGCCATGACGTGGGCGACGCGCTGCTCAAGATCATCGCCAGCCGCCTGAGAGCATCCGTGCGCGGCGACGACTTCATCGCGCGCATCGGCGGCGACGAGTTCTGCGTGCTGCTGCAGGACATCGCCGACCCGCGCGAAGCGGCCGCGGTGGCGCAGAAGCTGCTGCACGAGCTCGGCAAGTCCTACCGCATCGGCGAGCACCAGGTGAGCTCCGGGGCGAGCATCGGCATCGCCTGCGTGCCGCAGGACGGCGACGACGTGGCCACGCTCCTGCGCCTAGCCGACCTGGCCATGTACCGCGCCAAGGAGCTCGGCCGCAACGGCTACCAGTTCTTCTCCGCGATGCTGAACGAGGACGCGGCCGCCGCCGCGGCGCTGGTCGACGAGCTGCGCCAGGGCATGGCGCGCGACGAGCTGTTCCTCGTGTACCAGCCGCGCATCGACATCCACACGCGCCAGGTGGTCGGCGCGGAAGCGCTCCTGCGCTGGCGCCATCCGCGCTACGGCGTGCTCGCGCCCGAGTCTTTCCTGCCGCTCGCCGACGATACCGGGCTCCTGATACCGATCGGCGCCTGGGTGCTGCGCGAGGCGTGCGCCCAGGGGCGCCGCTGGCTCGACGAGGGTATCGGCCCGGTGACCATGGCGGTCAACGTGACGGCGCGGCAGGTGCGCGAAGGCAGCCTGGTCGAGCAGGTGAAGGCGGCGCTCGCCGAGACGAGGCTGCCGGCGCAGTCGCTCCTCATCGAGCTGCCCGAGACCCTCGTGCGCCAGGTGCCCGAGTCGATCGAAGCCACCCTCAGCGCGATCACGGAGCTCGGCGCGCGCCTGGGCGTCGACGACTTCGGCACCGGCTATGCGTCGCTGCCGACGCTGCAGCGGCTGCGCGCGAGCTCGGTGTGCATCGACCGCAAGCTGCTCTCCGGCGTGCCGCAGGACGCCGAGCGCGCCGGCCTCGCCCGCGCGCTCATCGCCCTCGCGCGCGGCATGAACTTCGAGGTGGTGGCGAAAGGCGTCGAGTCCCCCGCGCAGCGCGAGTTCCTCGCCGAATCCGGCTGCCGCATCTGCCAGGGATCGCTCTTCGCCTCGCCCGAGGCGCCCAGCGTCGTCGCCCCCATCCTGCGCGCCCGCCTGGCCGCGTAGCCGTTCGGCCACAGCGCGGGAAGATCGGCCTAGGGTCCGGTCATCTGCAGGCGCAAAGCTTCTGTGTCAGGATTGCGGCCGATGAGATGGGTCGCCGCCATTGCCTGCCTTCTGATCGCGCTGCCCGCGTCTTTCGATGCGGCGGCGCGCGGCAACACCTCGCATTTCATCGACAAGCTCTCGTGCGACTCGGGCCCCTACGGCCTGAAGCTGCCGAAGACTTACGCCGAGCTTAAGAAGATCGCTCCCCTCGTCAGCGAGCGCCTGGTGCGCGACCAGGACTTCGGCAGCTACCGCGCGCGCCACCGCGAGCTCGTGTTCAGCGGACTGCGCCTGGAAATCGTCACCTACAGCCACGAGCCGGACGCGTTCCAGATCGCCATGGCCGAGATCCGCACCTCGGCGTGGAAGATCGCCGGCCCGTTCCGCTTCGGCCACGCCCTGCCGTCCAGGATCGGTGACGTCGAGACCAAGGCGCTCACCGGCACCGGCACCGTCGAGTTCAGCGGCGAGGAAGACGTCGTGCGTGTGCGTCTCATCGGCCGGCGCGTGATGGGCCTCACCTACCTCTGCCTGCCGGACTGATTCCTGAGGGCTTCCAGCCGCTCGAGCGCCTGAGCCCGGTCATCGAGATGATCGGCCCGGTGTACTCGCGCGGCGCGGGCCCGGAGCTCGTGCTCGGCCTGCGCGCCGAGCGCAAGCACTGCAACATGCGCGGCACCGTGCACGGCGGCATGCTCGCCACCCTGGCCGACATCGCCCTCGGCTATTCGCTCGCCTTCTCGACGGCGCCGCCCACCGGCGCGGTGACCACCAACCTGACGCTCGACTTCATCGGCGCCGCCAGGAGCGGCGACTGGCTGGAGACGGCGATCGAGTTCCACAGGCTCGGCAGCCGCGTCGGCTTCGCCAACTGCTACATCAGCGCCGAGGGCGTACGCGTGGTTCGCGCGAGCGCGGTGTTCCTCGTCACCGGCAAGCTCGCCGAAGGCTGACGTGCACTGGGGCTGGGATCTCTGGCCCTATGCCCTGGCCGCCCTCGCCATGGCGGCCTGGATTCCCCTGGCCCGGCCCAGGCTGCTTTATGCGCTGCTCGCCTTCGCCGCCGGCGTCGTCGCCAACCTGATGGTCGACCAGCTGTGCCTCCACCTCGTGCCGGTCGACATCGCCGGCACGCCGCCGCCCGATCCGCGCAACGCGCTCATGCGCCTGCAGATCACCGCGGTGCTCCAGGTGTTCGCCTCCCTGGTGGCCGCCGGAATCGTCGCCCTAGCGCTTCGCCGGCGCCTCGCGGCCTAGCTGCGCGAGGTCGAAGGAGCGCGCGCCGGCGGCGGCGCCTGGCGGGAACAGCCGTTCCAGCTCGGCAATCTCGCCTTCGCTCAACTTCAGGCCTGCGGCAGCCACGTTCTCCTCCACGCGCGCACGGCGCCTGGTGCCGGGGATTGCAACCACGTCGTCGCCGCGCGAGAGCACCCAGGCGAGCGCGACCTGCGCGGCGGTGGCGCCGTGGCGCCTTCCCATTTCGTGCAGCCTCTGCGCGAGCGAAAGATTGGTCTGCAGGTTGGCGGCGTCGAAGCGCGGAAACAGGCGCCGCGCGTCGTTCTCCGCCAGGTCGACCTGCCCGGCGAGCAGGCCGCGTCCGAGCGGACTGAAGGCGACGAGGCCGATGCCAAGCTCGCGCAGGAGCGGCAGGGTCGCCTCGGCTTCGCGCGACATCAGCGAATACTCGTTCTGCACCGCCGCGAGCGGATGCACGGCGTGCGCGCGGCGGATGGTCTGCGGCCCGGCCTCCGACAGGCCGATATGGCGCACCTTGCCCGCGCGCACCAGCTCGGACATGGCGCCCACCGTGTCCTCGATCGGCACCTCCGGATCGATGCGATGCAGGTAGTAAAGGTCGATCGTCTCGATGCCCAGCCGCGCGAGCGAGGCATCGCACGCCTGCCTTGCGTAATCGGGACGGCCGCAGACGCCGCGCGGGCGCAGGTCGCCCGGCAGCCGGATGTGGCCGAACTTGGTCGCCACCAAGACCTTGTCGCGGCGGCCCCTGACGGCCTGCCCGACCAGCCGCTCGCTCTGGCCGACGCCGTAGCTGTCGGAGGTGTCCAGCATCGTCACGCCGAGCTCGAGCGCCCGGTCGATGGCCGAGGCGAGGTCGCGCTCCCCGGCAGCGCCGTAGGTGAAACAGCCGAGCGACACGGCCGAGACCTTGAGCTGGCCGAGCATCCTTAGCTCCATAATCGCACCCATGAAATTCGGTCTGTTCTATCTGCCCACCTACCTGCCGGACGTCAAGGACGCCGGCACGCATTTCGACAACATCGCCGAGCAGGTGGTGTTCGCCGACCAGATCGGCATCGAATACTGCTGGATGGTGGAGCACCATTTCGTGCGCCACGGCGGCCTTTGCGCCGGCAGCTTCGCGCTGCTCGCCAATCTGGCCGCGCGCACCAGGCGCATCCGCCTCGGCGTGGGCGCGGCGGTGCTGCCGCTCAACGACCCCATCCGCGTCGCCGAGCAGGGCGCGACGCTCGACCAGATCTCGCACGGCCGCTTCGACCTCGGCATCGGCCGCGGCTTCATCAAGCACGAGTTCGAGGCCTTCGGCGTCGACATGAAGGACAGCCGCGAGCGCCTGGAGGAAGGCATCGACATCATCAAGCGCGCCTGGACGCAGTCCACGGTGGACTACAAGCCGCGCTTCCGCGCGCCGCTCGAGGAGCTGCCGATCCTGCCGCCGGCGCGCCAGAAGCCGCACCCGCCGGTGTGGGTGGCGTGCTTCCTCACGCCGGAGAGCTTCGAGTGGACGGCGAAGGAAGGTTACAACCTGCTCTACGTCGCCTACCACGTCGACCCGTCGGTGGCGAAGGAGCGCATCGGCTGGTACCTGAACGCGCTGCCGAAGTTCGGCCGCTCGGCGAAGGACCACGAGGTGATGTGCTGCTACCACGCGCACTTCACCGAGAGCGAGGACGTGGCGCGGCTGCGCCCGATCGTCGAGCAGCCGATGGCCGAGTACTCCGCCGCCGGCGCCGAGGCGGCGAAGAAGCCGCCCGATCCCGTGGCCTACAAGGGCTACACGGCGCGCGAGGACTACCACAAGCAGCAGTCGGGCTTCGACCTCTACTTCCCCGGCCGCGTGCTGATGGGCGGCCCGCAGCGCGCGCTCGATCGCCTGAAGGAGATGCGCGACGCCGGCATCACGCAGGTGAGCATGATCATCGACTTCGGCTCGCTCGCGCAGAAGGAGATCATGCGCTCGCTGCGCGTCTTCGCCGACAAGGTCCTGCCGAAGGCTCGAGACCTCTAGTCCGCCTTCGCGCCGACGCGCTTGACGACGTCGGCGTTGGTCTTCAGCTCCGCCTTCACCTTCGCGGTGATGTCCGCCGGGCTCGCCTGCATCGTCTCGAAGCCGAGCGCCGTGGTGCGCTTCTGCATGTCCGGCGAATTGAGCGCCTTCTGCACGTCGGCCCCGATCCTGCGCGCGAGATCCGGCGCCAGGCCGCGCGGGCCGACCAGCACGAGCCACGACTCCACCTCGAAGTTCTTCGGCCCGCCGGCCTCCTCGACCGTCGGCACGTCGGGATGGGTCGGCATGCGCTTCGGCGCCGCCACCGCGATCAGCTTCACGCGGCCCGCCTTCACCATCGGCGCGGTCGACGACGCGGTCGCCACGGCCCAGTCGACGTCGCCGTTGGCGATCGAGGTGAAGATCTGCAGCGTGTCCTTGAACGGCACATGGACCATCTGCGTGCCGGTCTCGTGCTCGAAGATGGCGCTGCCGAGGTGCGACGGACTGCCGACGTACGGCGTGCCATAGGTCAGCTTGCCGGGCTTCGCCTTGGCGCCCGCGATCAGATCCTTGATGCTCTGGTACGGACCGTCGCTCTTCACGGCGACGAAGAAGTAGGTGCGATACAGGCCCGCGATCGGCGTGAGGTCGGTCTCGGGGTTGTAGGGCACGTTCTTGAACAGCACAGGGTTGATCGTCAGGTGCGAGTTCGCCAGCACCAGCAGCTCGTGGCCGTCGGGCTGCGACTTCTTCACCTGCTCGATGGCGATGAAGCCGTTGCCGCCCGGCTTCGCCTCCACGATCACGCCCTGCCCCCACTCCTTCTGCAGCACCTCGGCGAGCGCGCGCGTGTAAAGGTCCGGGCCCACGCCGGTCGAGTAAGGCGTGACGAGCTTGACCGGCCGGGTTGGAAACGTCTGTGCCATAGCCAGAGCGGGCACAAGCAGGACAAGAAACAGCAGCGCAAGACGCTTCATGAATCCTCTCTCTCAATCCGAATAATTACCACCCTGACCCCGAATTCAGCCCTTCTGCACGAATTCGGTAGGCGTGCCTATGAGGCACTCGGCCTTGTTGGGACGCACCACCATGAAGTCGGAGAGCATGGTCCCCACGTCGGGCTTCCAGCGCGAATCGTGGAGGTCGATGTTGTTGCCGAAGCACATGCCCTCCTCCAGCACCATGTCCATGATGCGGTGGCCGTTAAGCGTGTTGGAGCCGTAGCCCTCGGCGTACACCACGGTCGGGAACTCGGGCGACGCCGTGCCCATGGCGTGGAAGCCGAGCTCGACCCAGTCGAGGCCGGCCTTGGCGGCGGGCTTGCGGATGATCTCCAGCGCCTCGCGGATCGTCTTGCCGGCGACGAGCGCGCCTTTGCTCGCCTCGAGGCACTCGACCGATACGTTCCAGATGTTGAGCAGCTCCTTTGGCGCCTTCTTGCCGAGGTACACGGAGAACTCGGTGTGGCAGCGGTAGCCGCCGTACTTGGTGTGCCACTCGGTCACGATCAGGTCGCCCGTCTCGAGCGGGCGCATGGTCGGCGTGATCGGCTGCTCGCAGCCGTGCAGCATGTGCCACAGCTCGTTCTTCGGGTGCTCGACCGGGCCGGAGGTGAAGAGGTTGAAGATGTTCGGCTCGCCGCCGTTGGCGATCATGGTGCGGATCATCTCGGCGTAGACCGCGGCCTCGGGAACGCCCGGCCGGGCGCTCTCGATCATCGCGTCGACCACCTTGCGCGCGATCTTGCCGGCGCCGCGCAGGATCTCGATCTCGGCCTCGCTCTTCACCATGCGCATGTCCTGCAGGATATGGCTCGCGTCGACGAGCTCGGCCTGCGGCAGCAGCTTCTGCAGGGTGAGCACGTCCTGGTGCAGGAGCGTCGGCGTGGTCTGGATGGTCGAGGAGAAGCCGATCAGCCCGAGCTTGGACTTGTCCAGGCCGCGGCTGCGCACCTCGTCGGCGATCACCGCCATGCCGCCCATCGTGCGGAAGTCGGTGATCCAGGTGTTGAGCGAGAGGTACGGGTTCGTCGGCCGGTTCATGTGCGGCACGCCGGTCCACACCACCGGCTCGCCGGCGAGCGGGAACAGCCCGTTGCCGCCGAGGTGGGCATCGACCTGGAACATGTAGCGCATGTTCGCCATGCCCATGCCCCAGTAGATGTCGTTGCCGAGGAGGATGAAGGCGTCCATCCCCGCCATCAGCATTGCCTTGCGCGCGCGGTCCCAGCGGCGGTCGCGCTCGCTCGTCGGCAGCTGCGGCACGTACTTGGAGGGGACGCGCGTGGCGCGCGCGCCTTCGGGGATCGGTACTGCGGTCGGTGGAAAGGGAGGTAGTGGCATTTTCGTTAGCGGTTGACGGATTTGAGGTCCCAGGCGGCGATGCGCTTGTAGTTCTCGTTGATCTCGACCAGGCTGTCGCGGGCGATGACGTCGTCGATGCGCTTGAACGGCTTGCCGCCGGTGAGCTGGTCGACGGTCTCGATGATGTAGTCGGGCGGCACCGTGCGGTTGGTGAGCACGATCTTCGACGTCTTCGGCAGGCGCTCGGCTTCGTACATCTTCAGCGCCTGCTCGACGGGGTGCTTTTTCAGGAGCCGGGACAGGAGCTCGGCATCGAGGATCGCCTGCGCGCCGCCGTTGCCGCCGCGCGGGTACATCGGGTGCGCCGCATCGCCGAGCAGCGTGACGCGGCCGAAGCTCCAGCGCTCGATCGGGTCGCGGTCGACCATCGGGTATTCCAGGATGAACTCCGAGCGGCGGATGAAGTCGGGCACGTCGAGCCAGTCGAAGTGCCAGTCCTGGTGGTAGTGGATGAAATCCTCCAGCCGGCCCGGCTTGTTCCAGTCGTTCTCGGTGAAGCTGTCGCGCCGCACCTCGGTCGCCCAGTTGATGAGCTGGGTGCCGTCGGGGTGGTTGCGCAGCACGTAGCAGAGGAACTTGCCCGAGCGCAGCGGCCCGGCGCGCACGATGCTCGCGCCGGAGAGGATCGGCTTGTTGACCGTCACGCCGCGCCAGAGATTGATGCCGCCGAACGCCGGCCGGCCCTCGTCCGGATAGAACTGCCGGCGCACGGCCGAGTGGAAGCCGTCGCACGCGATGGCGACATCGGCCTTGGCCGGCGCGCCTTCCTCGAAGTGCACCGTGACGCCGCGCTCGTCCTGGTCGACGCGCGTGCATTTGCGGCCCATCTCGACGACGTCCTTGCCCAGTCTTTCGGCGACGACCTCATGCAGCGCGGCATGCAGGTCCGCCCGATGGATCGAGAAGTGCGGCCATTCGTAGCCGGCGTTGCGCCCGCACGGCTCCTGGAAGATGAGCTGGCCGAACTGGTTGAACCAGAGGAACTCCTTCGGCTCGACGCCGCGCCGGCGGATGCCCGGCTCGACGCCGAGCTCGGACAGCCGGCGCATGGCGTGCGGCAGCAGGTTGATGCCGACCCCGAGGGGCCTGAACTCGCGCGCCGCCTCGTGGATGCGGCACGAGATGCCTTCGCGGTGCAGGTACAGCGCCGTGACCAGGCCGCCGATTCCACCGCCGATGATTGCGACGTGCAACGCAAACCTCCTCGCCGCAAATTATATGGCCTTTCATATAATGCGCCACATGGCCGTCGAAACACACGACACCGTCCCGTTCCTGCTGGCGCGCGTCGCCACCCTCATGAATGCGTGGCACGCGGACTTCAGGAAGCTGGGGCTCAGCGTGCTCAGCGTGCGGGTCATGGCCGTGCTGTCGCTGAATGGCGGCGCCACCGTCGGCGAGCTCGCCGAAGCCACTTCGATCGACCAATCCACCCTGTCGCACATTCTGCGGCGCCTGGAGCGCGCCCGGCTGGTCGAAAAGGCGCGCCAGGACCACGACAACCGCTCGGTGCGCATCACCACCACGCCCAAGGGCCGCGCCCTGGCGAAAAAGTGCCACGACACCGCGGTGAAGCACGACGCGATGCTGACGCGCGGCCTCTCCGCCGCCCAGGTGCGCGACCTGAAGAAGGCGCTGTCGCGCCTCTACGCCAACGTCAATTCCGTACCCGGTACGTAATTAATCGAGGAGCTTGCGCTCCCGCATCCAGTTGACGCAGGTGTCGAGCGCTTCCTGCAGGTGCTTCGGCTGCCCGGCGTAGTAGTGCGTGGCGCCCTTGATGGCCTTGTACGTCTTGTCCTTGCTCTTCGCCGCGTCGTAGATCTTCTGCGTGTGCGGCTGGGGCACGGCGTCGTCGGCGGTGTTCTCGATCGCCAGCAGCGGCACGCTGATGCCGGCGGCGCAGCGCTCGCCGTGGGCGTGGGTATGGTCGATCGACCATTGCGACAGCCACGCGCGCAAAGTTGAGAAGCGCGCGATGCCGACCGGCCCGGTATTGGCCGTCTCCGGCGGCCCGATGAAGCACGCGCCCGGCTCGCGATCGTTCGGGTCGATGCTCGGGTCGAGGAAGCGCGGCTCGGCCAGCGTGCGATAGGTAACGAAGCCGCGCTCCATCTCCTTGCCGCCCTTGGTCTTCAGCCGGTGCAGCGTTTCCTGCACCCACGCCGTCCTGCGCCGGACACGGGCGAGCTGCGCAGCACGGAACCGCTGCAGGTACTCCTTGCTGTACGGCGGCTTGTTCGGATTGCGCGGATCGTAGAGATCGAGCTCCGGGTCGCGCTTGTCCGGGTCGTTCTCGTCGAGCACCGACGGATCGATCCAGTCGGCGAGCAGCACGGCGCGCGAGATGTGCGCCGCCTGGAAGATCATCGCGTCGCCGGGGATCAGCTTCGCGCCCTTGATGTCGGCCGGGTCGCCGGCGGGCGTCTGCGTGATGGTCGGGTTCTCGGCCTGCTGCTGATACAGGAGCGAAAGCGAGCCGCCGCCCGACCAGCCGCCGATGACGATCTTCTCGTAGCCCCACTTCTCCTTGGCGTGGCGGATGTAGGCGCCGAGATCGACGATCACCTTCTCCATGACGAGCGGCGTGTCGTTCTTCGCATAGCGGCTGCCGGCGCACAGCACGTGCACGCCGGCCTCGGCCATCGCGCGCGGCATCGGCAGGAGCTGCAGGGTGGTGGCCGGATGCATGTACACGACCAGCGTCTTCGACGGCCGGCCTTTCGGCACGAAGCGGATGCCCTCGACATGGACTAATCCCTGCCCGCCCGCGAACCCGTACACCTCGCGGAACTGCGCGCTCTCCGGGAAGCTGACGTGGACCCACTCCGGCTGGACTTCGACTTTCATCTAGCTCGTTCTCCCAAGTATTTCCTTCACCAGCGCATGGATCGCGGCCACGTCCTCCGCGCTTGGCGGCGTATGCTGCGATTCCTTCAATTCGGCCTCCTCGCTGTCGGGCCGGCCGAAGGTCACGCTGCGCCAGCGCGTGCCGCGGAAGCTGCCGTCCGGCTCGAGCCGTCCGCCGACGTTCTCGTGTACGTAAGTGGTGCCCTGCGGGCCTTCGCTCGCATGCATCACCCAGTCACCCGCCGAGATGGGCGTGCCGCTCCCGTCCAGCGTGACCATGATGTGACGCAATCCGCCGGCGCCGGCCGAGAGCTCGACCGTGAGGCTCTGCCAGCCGGCAATCGCGTCCGCCTTGCCCTGCGCGACGAGCTCGGGCGACGCGACCGGCTTGCGCTTGACCACCGCGTCGTCCGGCAGCGGCGCGAACAGCGTATGCCAAGCGTGCTTCAAGCCGGCACGAGGAAATCGAAGGCCCCTTCTCCGCGCTCGGCCATCTTCATCTGCAGCTCCGGCCGGAACAGGCCGTCGCGCTGGTTTCCCTTGTCGTTCGGAAAATACAGCTGCGTGGTCAGCACCGGCGCGCCCGGCGCCTGCACCTTGACGTGGATATGCCGAGCGCGGCCCGGGTATTCGGCCGGGACGATGGTCTCGACTCGATAACGCCCGTCGGCGTCGGCGAACTGGTGGCCGCGGTAGCGAAAGCCCCGGTTGTCGTACTCGCCGTTCTCGTCGGCGTGCCAGAAGTCGAGCAGCGCGCCCTTCACGGGACGGCAGTCCCCGGCCAGCACGCGGCCGGCGATGACGAGGCGCGGCGCCTTGCTGCCGGGCTCGATCAGCGTGATGCGCTGCGGCGTGTTGGTCTTGAAGAACGGCCCCTCGGTCTGGCGCGGCGTGAGCGAGCCGCAGGTCTGGGCGAGCGCGTGCGAGATCGGGAGGAAAGCACCAGCGATGACCAGGCGTCGACGGGAGATC
>DASSPL010000304.1:0-11925 GCA_035699685.1 Burkholderiales bacterium
CCCGGTCGCCGTGGTCGGCGGCATCGTGATGCTCGGCGAGCGGCCGACGGCGCTGGAGCTCGTGGCCCTCGCGCTGGTGCTCGCGTCGCTCGCTAGCGTGGTGAAGCCAGCGCGCGGCGCGGCGAAATGAGCGCGGGATCCCAGTTGCGCGCCGCTTCTTCCAGGCTGGCGACGTCCTTCTGGCCGAGAAGCCGCAGCGCGACGCGCAGCGTATCCATCGTGGGCTCGACGGCGAGCGCCCCGGTCTGCTTGGAGAGCTTCTCGCCCGCCGCGTTCACCGCGACCGGCACGTGCAGGTAGCGCGGGGTCGGCGCGCCGAGCAGGCGCTGCAGGTAGATCTGGCGCGGCGTGGAATCGAGCAGGTCCGCTCCGCGCACGACATCGGTCACGCCTTGCTGGATGTCGTCGACCACGACTGCGAGCTGGTAGGCGAACACCCCGTCGGCGCGATAGAGCACGAAATCACCGATGTCGCGTTCGAGCACCTGGCACTGCCGGCCCTGCACGCGGTCGTCGAAGCAGATCTCTTCGGCTGACGTGCGCACACGCAGCGCGCGCCGGGCGCCGGAAGCGCCCGCCCGGCACGTGCCCGGATAGATCGGCGCGCCGTCTGCGGCGAGCCCCAGCGACGAGTCGGCGATCTCGCGGCGCGTGCAGCTGCACCAGTACGTCGGCAATTTCTGCAGCGCCGCCTCGTAGAGGGCGAGACGGCGGCTCTGGTAGACCACGTCGCCGTCCCACGTCAGACCCAGGCGCTCCAGCGCGCGCAGGATGTCGTCCGCCGCGCCCGGCACGCAGCGCGGCCGGTCGAGGTCTTCGATGCGCACCAGCCAGCGGCCGCCCGCGGCGCGCGCATCGAGCCAGCTCGCCAGCGCGGCGATGAGCGATCCTATGTGCAGCGGGCCGGTGGGCGAGGGCGCGAACCGGCCGGTGTACATGATTGTCTAGAGTACACTGCCCCCTTTTTTTGGAAGGACCGCCGTGGCCACCGTCGACCTGACGCAGGAGAATTTCGAGAAGACCATCAACGACAACCCGATGGTGATCATCGATTTCTGGGCGCCCTGGTGCGGGCCTTGCAAGGGCTTCGCGCCGGTCTACGAGAAGGCCTCGGAGACCCACGGCGACGTGGTTTTCGCCAAAGTGAACACCGACGAGCAGCAGGAGCTGGCCGGCGCGTTCGGCATCCGCTCGATCCCGACGCTGGTGGTGTTCCGCGAGAAGGTGATCCTGTTCCAGCAGGCCGGCGCGCTGCCCGGCAACGCGCTCGAGCAGGTGATCAGCCAGGCCAAGGCGCTCGACATGGCCAAGGTGCACGCCGAGGTCGCCTCCCAGCAAGAACAGAAGTGAAGCGGTGATCGAGCTCAGGCGGGCCGCCGAGCGCGGCCATGCCGACCACGGCTGGCTGCGCTCCTTCCACAGCTTCTCCTTCGCCGGCTATCACGATGCGCGGTACATGGGCTTCGGCCCGCTGCGCGTCATCAACGAGGACCGCGTGCAGGCCGGCGCCGGCTTCGGCACCCACGGCCACCGCGACATGGAGATCATCAGCTACGTGCTGGAGGGCGCGCTGGCGCACAAGGACTCGATGGGCAACGGCTCCACCATCGTGCCGGGCGACGTGCAGCGCATGAGCGCCGGCCGCGGCGTGCTGCACAGCGAGTCCAACGAGAACCCGAGCGGCGTGACGCACTTCCTGCAGATCTGGATCGAGCCGGCCGAGCGCGGCATCGCGCCGTCGTATGAGCAGAAGAATTTCCCGGAGCGGGACAAGCGCGGGCGCCTGCGGCTCATCGTCTCGCCCGACGGCGCCGAAGGCTCGGTGAAGATCCACCAGGATGCGCGCGTCTACGCGGGGCTGTTCGACGGCGACGAGCGCGCCGAGCACGCGCTGCAGCGGGGACGCCGCGCCTACGTCCATGTCGCCAGGGGCAAGCTGACCGTCAACGGCCAGCGCCTGGGCGATGGTGATGCGCTCAAGACCGATGAATCGCTCGTGATCGCCGAGGGCGAGCGCGCCGAAGTGCTGCTGTTCGACCTGCCCGCATTTCACCCTTAGCATTAGGGCGGGATGGCCGGCACCCGCACAGAGAAGGACAGCTTCGGCCCGATCGAGGTCCCCGCCGACCGGCTGTGGGGCGCCCAGACCGAGCGCAGCCGCCGCTTCTTCCGCATCTCCGGCGAGCGCATGCCGCTCGCCGTCATCCACGCGCTTTGCCGCGTGAAGAAGGCCGCCGCCGGCGTCAATGCCTCGCTCGGTTTGCTCGATCAGAAGAAAGCAGATGCCATCCGGCGCGCCGCCGACGAGGTGCTGGCCGGCCGGCACGACGAGGAGTTTCCGCTCGTCGTGTGGCAGACCGGGTCCGGCACCCAGTCCAACATGAACGCCAACGAGGTGCTGGCCAACCGCGCCTCGGAGCTCCTCGGCGGCGAGCGCGGGCAGAGGCGGCTCGTGCACCCGAACGACGACGTCAACATGGGGCAGTCGTCGAACGACGTGTTCCCGACGGCGATGCACATCGCCGCGGCACAGGCGCTGCACGACGACGTCCTGCCTGCGGCGGAGACGCTGCGCGCAACGCTCGCGAGGAAGCGCGACGCCTTCGCCGACATCATCAAGATCGGCCGCACCCACCTGCAGGACGCGACGCCGCTCTCGCTCGGCCAGGAATTCTCCGGCTATGTCGACCAGCTCGAGCAGGCGCAGGCCGCGCTGCGCGCCGCGCTGCCGGGGCTCTACCGGCTGGCGATCGGCGGCACCGCCGTCGGCACCGGGCTCAACACGCATGCGCAGTTCGCCGCCAAGGCATGCGAGGCGCTCGCCGCCGAGACCCGGCTGCCCTTCGTCGAGGCGCCGAACAAGTTCGCCGCGCTCGCCGGCCACGAGGCGCTGCTGTTCGCGCACGGCGCGATGAAGACGCTCGCCGCGGCGCTGTTCAAGATCGCGAGCGACGTGCGCCTGCTCGCCTCGGGCCCGCGCTCCGGCCTCGCGGAGCTGCGCATCCCCGAGAACGAGCCGGGCAGCTCGATCATGCCCGGCAAGGTCAACCCGACGCAGGCCGAGGCGCTCACCATGCTGGCCGGCCAGGTGATGGGCAACGACGTGGCGGTGAACATCGGCGGCGCGTCCGGCCACCTCGAGCTCAACGTGTTCAAGCCGCTCATCATCCACGCGTTCCTGCAGAGCGCGCGACTGCTCGCCGACGGCGCGCGCTCGTTCGAGGAGCATTGCGCGCGCGGCATCGAGCCCGATGCGCGCCGCATCGCCGATCTGCTCGAGCGCTCGCTCATGCTGGTGACCGCGCTGTCGCCGCACATCGGCTACGACCGCGCCGCGGAGATCGCCAAGAAGGCGCACCGCGAAGGCAGCACCCTGCGCGAGGCGGCGCTCGCGCTCGGCTACGTGAGCGCGCAGGACTTCGACCGCTGGGTGCGCGCCGACGCGATGATCGGACCCGCGGCGTGAGGCGCCGCGGATTTCTCCTCATGCTGGCCACGCTGCCGGCGTTTGCGGCCGGCGAGCGGTTCCCGCGAGGCCTGCTCTGGCAGGTGAGCCGCAAGGGCGTCGCGCCGAGCCATGTATTCGGCACGCTGCACTACCCGGATCCGCGTCTCGCCGCATGGCCCGCGCCGGTGGCGGCCGCCTTTGCCGGGGCGCGAAGCCTGATGGTCGAATTCCTGCCCGATCCCTACAGCCGCGAGCGCTTCGCCGAGGCGGCGATGTTCCTCGACGGCCAGACGCTGGAAGGGCACATCGGCGCGGCGGATTTCGCCCGCGTGGTCGAGAACCTGGCGCCGGCCGGGCTCGAGCCGCAGGCGCTCACCCGGCTGAAGCCGTGGGGCGCGCTCATCAACCTGCGCTCGCAACGCACGGCCCCCGGGCCGTCGATGGATGCGCGGCTGGTCGCGCTCGCGCGCGAGCGCCGGCTCGCCGTTTCCCAGATCGAGGAGGTCGAGGAGCAGATCTTCACGTTCGACGAGTTCCCGATGGACTCGCAGGTTGCGCTGCTGCGCCACAGCCTCGCGCATCGCGCGGAGCTGATCGAGCTCGCGGAGCGCACGCTCGCCGCGTATCTGGAGCGCGACCTGTCGCGCATCTGGCGGCTGCGCGAGGCATTCATCGCGCGTCATCCCGGCATGGCGGCGCACCACGCCGTCATGACCAAGCGCGTGCTGCACGACCGCAGCGTCGTCATGGCGTACCGCATGCAGCGCGAGCTGCGCCGCGGCGAGGCGTTCGTCGCGGTCGGGGCGCTGCATCTCTACGGCGCGGCCGGCGTGCTCGGGCTGCTCGAGCAGGACGGCTACCGCGTGCAGAGGATCTACTAGATGCTGGCGGTGCTCATTTCGGGCCGCGGCAGCAACATGCAGTCGCTGGTCGAGGCCGGGCTGCCGGTCAGCGCCGTCATCAGCAACCGCGCCGACGCCGGGGGCCTGGCGTTCGCGCGCTCGCGCGGCATCGCGACGGCGGTGGTCGAGCACCGCGGATTCGCCGGCCGCGAGCCGTTCGAGGAGGCGCTGGCGCGCGAGATCGACCGCTTCGCGCCGCGGCTCGTCGCGCTCGCCGGGTTCATGCGCGTGCTGACGCCGGGTTTCGTCGAGCGCTATCGCGATCGCATGCTCAACATCCATCCCTCGCTGCTGCCGGCCTTTCCCGGGCTCGACACGCACGCGCGCGCGCTGGCGGCGGGCGTCAAGGTGCACGGCTGCACCGTGCATTTCGTCACCGGCGAGCTCGATGCGGGGCCGATCGTCATCCAGGCCGCCGTGCCGGTGCGCGCGGGCGACAGCGCGGCCGACCTCGCCGCCCGCGTGCTCGGCCAGGAGCACATCATTTATCCTCGCGCTGCGCGCTGGTTCCTGGAAGGGCGACTGGTCATCCAAAATGGTGTAGTCAGAGTCAAAGGGGAAGATGCGCAACTGGTTATGGCTGCTGGTTAGCGTCGCCGGCCTGGCTGCGGCCGAGCCGCCCGCGCGCATCGAGGTGGTGTACCTCGCGACGCGCAACGGCTCATCCATGGCGGAGATCACCGAGCGGCTGGAATATTCGAACGGCAACTACCAGCTCACCGAGACCTGGAAGGGAAAGGGCATGTACGCCCTGCTCGGCAACGCGCGGCGCGTGAGCCAGGGCACCATCGCGAAGAACGTGCTGCGGCCGCGCGAGTTCTTCGACGAGCGCTCGGGCCGCGACACCGCGCGCGCCTGGTTCGACTGGAACGCGCAGACGCTGACCATGCAGTACAAGGGCCACAAGGGCGTGGAGCCGCTGCCGCCCAATGCCCAGGACCGGCTGTCGTTCCTGTTCGCGCTGAGCCTCCTGCCCGGCAACGGCGAGTCGGTGAGCTACAGCATCGCCGACGGCAAGGGTCTCTCGCGCCATACCTACAAGGTGATGGGGCGCGAGCGCCTGCGCATCGCGGCGGGCGAGTTCGATACCGTCAAGGTGGCGCGCCAGGGCGAGGACCGCGAGAGCGCCGAGCTCTGGCTGGCCGCCGAGCGCAGCTATGTGCCCGTGCGCCTTCTCATCGTCGAGAAGGACGGCACGCGCTTCGACCAGTACGCGATCCGCATCTCGCCGTGAGGCTGAGCGGTGCGCTCCTCGGCCACGCCGAGGCGGCGCTGACGGAGCTGCTGCGCTTCGCCGCGCCCGCCGATCAGGTGCTGTCGGCGTATTTTCGGCGACACCGCAACCTCGGGCAGAAGGACCGCGCGTTCGTCGCCGAATCGACCTTCGCCGTGCTGCGGCGGCGCCGCTCCCTCGAGGCCGTCGCAGGCACGGGCGCGCCGCGGGCGCTGCTGATCGCCGCGGCGCTCCGTGTCCTCGGCGTGTCCGGCCGCGCACTCGAAGGGCTGGCGGACGACGAGCTCATCCGCCGCGTGCGCGGTGCGAAGACCGACGAGCTGCCGCCGGCGGTGCGCGCCGACCTGCCCGACTGGCTGTGGCAGCGCCTTGCCGCCGGGCACGGCGAGGCGGAGGCGATGCGCATCGCGCAAGGCCTGCTCAATCCGGCGCCGCTCGACCTGCGCGTGAATCTCGCCCGCACCTCCCGCGAGGAAGTCTTGATCAGATTGAACAGCGATGGCATCGCCGCTGCGCCGACGCCGCATTCGCCGGCGGGCGTGCGCCTCGAAGGCAAGCCGGCCATCAATCACCATGCGCTCTTCCGCGACGGGCTGATCGAGGTGCAGGACGAGGGCAGCCAGCTCCTGGCATGGCTGCTCGCGCCTCGGCGCGGCGAGATGGTTGCCGACTACTGCGCCGGCGCAGGCGGCAAGACGCTCGCGCTCGCGATGCTGATGCGAGGCGCGGGCCGCATCTACGCCATGGACATATCCGCCAAGCGCCTGGCCGCGCTCGGTCCGCGCGCTGCGCGCGCGCAGGTAAGCAACATCCATACGGTGGCGCTGTCCGGCGAGAACGATGCGCGCGCCAAGCGGCTCGCCGGCAAGCTGCAGCGGGTGCTGGTCGACGCGCCGTGCAGCGGCTTCGGCACGCTGCGGCGCAATCCCGACCTCAAGTGGCGCCATGGTGCCGACGCCGTGGCCGAGCTTGCGCGCAAGCAAGGCCGCATCCTCGAGGCGGCGGCGCGGCTGGTGAAGCCGGGCGGGCGGCTGGTGTACGCGACCTGCAGCATATTGCCGGAGGAGAACGAGGCGGTCGCCGACGCTTTCCACGCCGCCCATCCGGAATTTCGACCGCTCGGTGCCGAGGCGGCGCTCGCGGCGCAAAAAATTCTCCTGCCGCAGGCCGCCGCCTGGCTGCGGTTGTGGCCGCATGTGCATGGCACGGATGGCTTTTTCGCCGCCGTTTTCGAGCGTGCCTGAGGCCGTCGGGCGCGCACGACCATTCCGTGAAATTCTTTTAAGACTTAAAAACTTACATGCGTCCGGAGGGTTCGCGTATACTGCCTCGCGCCCTGAATAACTACGACCAAGGCAAGTTCCTTACATGATGTTTTCCGGCTGGTTCGATCTCCCCTGGTGGGGGCTGGTCCTCACCGCGCTTGCGCTGACCCACGTCACCATCGCGGCGGTCACGATTTACCTGCACCGCTGCCAGGCGCATCGCGCGCTGGAGCTGCACCCCGTGGTGTCCCACTTCTTCCGCTTCTGGCTGTGGCTCACCACCGGAATGATCACCAAGGAGTGGGCGGCGATCCATCGCAAGCACCACGCCAAGTGCGAGACCGCCGAGGATCCGCACAGCCCGCAGGTCTACGGCATCAACCGCGTCCTGTGGACCGGCGTGTTCCTGTATGTGAAGGAGTCCTACAACAAGGACACGATGGATCGTTACGGGCACGGCACCCCCGATGACTGGATGGAGCGCAACCTCTACTCGCGCTTCGCCACCACCGGCGTGGTCCTGCTCCTGGCGACGGACATGTTCCTCTTCGGCGTCGTACCCGGCGCGCTCATCTGGGCGACGCAGATCGCCTGGATCCCGTTCTGGGCCGCGGGCGTCATCAACGGCGTCGGCCACTTCTTCGGCTACCGCAGCTACGACGTGGCCGATGCGAGCACCAACATCGTGCCGTGGGGCATCCTGATCGGCGGCGAGGAGCTGCATAACAACCACCACGCCTTCGCCTCCTCGGCCAAGCTGTCTTCGAAGTGGTACGAGTTCGACATCGGCTGGCTCTACATCTGCATCCTCTCGGGGCTGGGCCTCGCCACGGTGAAGAAGGTGGCCCCCCGGCCGCGCTTCGCGCAGCCGCGCGCGGTGGACCTCGACACCCTGCACGCGGTCATCGCCAACCGCTACGACGTCCTTTCGCGCTACGCCAAGGTCGCGAAGCGCACCTACGCCAATGAGATCGAGCGCCTGCGGCACTGGTCGCCGCGCGACGCGGAGGTCCTGCGCTCGCTCAAGCGCGCGCTGCTGCGCGGCCAGGCCGCCGCCGACGCCGAGAGCACCAAGGTCGCCGAAGCGCTCAAGAAGTCGCGCGCGCTGGAAGTCACGCTATCGATGCGCCAGGAGCTGGCCGCGCTGTGGGACCGCTCGAACGCTTCGAAGGAGCAGCTGGTGCGTCACCTCCAGGACTGGTGCCGCCGCGCCGAGGCGAGCGGGCTCGCGCCGCTCGCGGATTTTTCCCAGCGCCTGCGCTCCTACGCGCTCGCGTAGCAACGAAGGTTCCCGCCTAGCGGTTTTGTCTACAGCGCGCGCCGCGCTTCCATAGCGCGCGCGCCGCCTTCCCCTGCGGCGCGGCCGTAGGCGGTATGGCGGCAGCGACAAAAAGTCGCGGTAGTCGGCGATATGCCGTCCTGAATGCGGGCCCGTAGCATCGGCGCCCAATCCTTACTTCAGGACGCAACCGTGAAACGATCCCTTGCAGCAACGCTTGTCGTCGGCGCCGGCGCTTTGGCCGCCGCGCCGGCGCTATCGCAGCCCTCGGACAGCTGGCGCATGCCTTACGAGCGGGATTTCTGGGGTACCGGCCACATCGGCGCACAGATCGGCCAGACTCGTTCGGAGTTTCCCTGCCCCAGCGGA
This sequence comes from Burkholderiales bacterium, assembly GCA_035699685.1. Taxonomy (GTDB): domain Bacteria; phylum Pseudomonadota; class Gammaproteobacteria; order Burkholderiales; family SG8-39; genus SCGC-AG-212-J23. The sequence goes on from DASSPL010000304.1 coordinate 8,498, forward strand.
GGGTGCGAGGACAACACTACGGCCGTCAAGCTCTTCGCTGGCGGCAAGTTCAACAACACATTCGGCGGCGAGATCAGCTACTTCAGGACCCAGGACTTCGACCGGCCGGTGGGCGGCGACATCAGCGTGTACGCCCTGAATTTCGGCCTCCTCGCCGGCATCCCTTTGGGCGCCAACTCGTCGGTGTTCGGCAAGCTCGGGCTGATGTACGGCCACACGGAAGTGGGATCCTCGAGCCAGAACGGCTGGGGTCCGAGCTACGGCCTGGGGGCGCAGATCGGCGTCACGCGCGGCTGGGCGGTGCGCCTCGACTGGGACCGCTATCGCTTCAAGCTGCCCGCCGGCGGCGGCGATCGCGAGAACGTCGACGCTTTCATGATCGGCGCGCAATACACCTTCGGCAACCCGCCCCGCTGACAAAAAAGCCCGCCTAGGCGGGCTTTTCTTATTTCAGCTTCGTTTCCTTGTAGATGACGTGCTTGCGCGCCTTGGGATCGTATTTCTTGATCTCGAGCTTGTCGGGCGTGGTGCGCTTGTTCTTGGTGGTGGTGTAGAAGTGGCCGGTGCCGGCCGACGACTCAAGCTTGATCTTCTCGCGCATGGTTTAGCCTTTCGCTTTTTTCGCCTTGATCTCGGCGAGGACCACCTCAACGCCCAGCTTGTCGATGCGGCGCAGCCCCGCGGTGGAAACACGCAGGCGCACCCAGCGCTTCTGGCTCTCGAGCCAGAAGCGGCGGTAGTGCAGGTTGGGCTCGAACGTGCGAATGGTCTTGTTGTTCGCGTGCGAGACGTAGTGGCCCTTCATCGGCTTCTTGCCGGTGACCTGGCAGACACGGGACATTGCGGTGCTCCGAGGATCGCGGAAAGCCGCGGATTATACAGGTAAATTCAGAGCAATCCACGCTCCGCGAACGAGATCGCCTGGTGACCGGCGACGATGAAGTGGTCGAGCACCTTCACCTCCACCAGGGCGAGCGCATCCCTCAGGTTGCGCGTCAGCAACTCGTCGGACTGGCTCGGCTGCGCCACGCCGGACGGGTGGTTGTGGGCGAAGATCACTGCGGCGGCGTTGTAACGCAGCGCCGCCTTGACGATCTCACGAGGGTAGACGCTCGTCTGGGTGAGGGTGCCGGTGAAGGCCTGCTGCACGTCGATCGCCTTGTGCTGCGCGTCGAGCCAGATGCAGAGGAAGACTTCCTCCTTGCGCGCGGCGAGCCGCAGGCGCAGATAGTCGCGTACCGCCTGCGGCGAGGTCAGCGCGGCGCTCGCCTTCAGCTTTTCCTGCAGCGAGCGCCGTGCGAGCTCGATGGCGGCCGCGAACTGGGCGCGCTTGGCGGGTCCGAGCCCTTTCACGGCTTCGAGGTCGCCCGCCTCGAGCATGGGCGTCACGCCGCCGTACCGGCCGAGGAGCTCCCGCGCGAGGTCGACCGCGCTTTTTCCGCGCACGCCCGTTCGCAGCAGCACCGCCACCAGCTCGGCGTCGGACAGCGCCCCGGACCCGAGCGTAAGAAGCCGTTCCCGCGGCCGCTCGGCCACGGCCCAGTCGGAAATTCCCATGGGGGTAGAATCCTCATCCCCTTAAACGGCCTCCATCGCATGGCGTTGACCGGTCGGAAGATCCTGCTTGGCCTCACGGGCGGCGTGGCGGCCTACAAGGCCGCCGAGCTGACCCGCGTCCTCGTGAAGGCCGGCGCCGACGTCCGGGTGGCGATGACCGAGGCGGCGACGCGCTTCATCACGCCGGTGACCCTGCAGGCGCTTTCCGGCCAGCCGGTGTGGACGGACATGTGGGATGCCCGCGTGCCCGACAACATGGGCCATATCGAGCTGTCGCGCGATCGCGATGTCGTGGTGGTCGCGCCGGCCTCGGCCGATTTCCTCGCCAAGCTGGCCAACGGGCTGGCGGACGACCTGCTTTCCACCCTTTGCGTGGCGCGGCGCTGCCCGCTGCTCGTGGCCCCGGCGATGAACGTCGAGATGTGGCAGAACGCCGCCACGCAGCGCAACATCGCGCGCCTGCGCGAGGACGGCGTGGTGATTGCCGGTCCGGCGGCGGGCGACCAGGCGTGCGGCGAAGTCGGCATGGGGCGCATGCTCGAGCCGGCGGCCATCGCCGCGGAGATCGAGGCGCAGCTCGCGCCGAAAGGGCTCGCCGGCCGCCGCGTGCTGGTGACCGCCGGGCCGACGCAGGAGCCGGTCGATCCGGTGCGCGTGCTGACCAACCTGAGCTCGGGAAAGATGGGGTACGCGGTGGCGCGGGCAGCGCAGGAAGCCGGCGCCCAGGTGACGCTGGTCAGCGGCCCGGTCTCCCTGCCGACGCCGCCCGGCGTGTCGCGCATCGACGTGCGCACGGCCGACGAGATGTTCGAGCAGGTCAAGAAGGCGGCGCCTAGGAGTGATGTCTTCATCTCCGTCGCCGCGGTTGCCGATTACAAGGTGAGGAACGCCGCGCCGCAGAAAATGAAGAAGGCGAACGGCAAGCCGGTCACGCTCGAGCTCGCCGAGAACCCGGACATCCTGGCGCATGTCGCGGCGATGAAGAACGCGCCGTTCTGCGTCGGCTTCGCCGCCGAGAGCGAGGATTTGGAGAAGAACGCGCGCGAGAAGCTCGCACGCAAGAAGATCCCGCTGATCGCCGCCAACCTCGCGCAGGACGCGCTCGGCGCCGACCAGAACGCCATCCGCCTCTACGACGGCCGCGGCGCGCACGACCTCGGCCGCGGGCCGAAGATCGAGCTCGCGCGCAAGCTCGTCGCGCACGTCGCCGCTCTGCTGCCGAAAAAATGAGAAAGCTGGAAGTGAAGATCCTCGACGAGAGGATCCGCGGCATGCTGCCGCACTACGCCACGCCGGGCGCCGCTGGACTGGACCTGCGCGCGTGCCTCGACGCGCCGCTCGCGCTGCAGCCGGGCGACAGCCACCTGGTCTCCTCCGGCATCGCCATCCACGTCGGCAACCCGGGCTATGCCGCGGTGGTCCTGCCGCGCTCGGGCCTCGGCTCGAAGAACGGCATCGTGCTCGGCAATCTGGTCGGCCTGATCGACTCCGACTACCAGGGGCCGCTCATGATCTCCGTCTGGAACCGCGGCAAGGCGGCGTTCACCATCCAGCCGCTCGACCGCATCGCGCAGCTGGTGGTGGTGCCGGTGGTGCAGGTCGAGTTCGAGGTGGTCGACGAATTCGCCGCCAGCGCGCGCGGCGCCGGCGGCTTCGGCTCTACCGGCAAGGGCTAGGCGAGGGAATCGGCCCAGATCGTCCGGGCCCAATTCCAGGCGAAGGTTCCTTCAGCTTCGCTGCGCGCGGCGGACACGCCGCCCGAGCCCTTCACCGGCTGCAGCATGCTGCCGTCCCACTCGTGCACCGACGAGACGCGGATCGCCTCCTTCTCGCCGACGAAGCTGTAGCAGGTATTGATGATCTTCACCGGC
>DASSPL010000305.1:0-3081 GCA_035699685.1 Burkholderiales bacterium
CCGGGTTTCGGTCGTGGAACCCAAGGACTTCGCCATGCCGCCGGGCGGCCTGAACATCCGCTGGCCCGACGGCATCCTCGAGCAGGAAGCGCGCATCCTCGACTACAAGGTCTACGCCGCGCTCGCCTACGCCCGCGCCAATGGCCTCGATCGCATGATCTGGGATTCGCCGAAGGCGCGCTTCGGCATCGTCACCACCGGCAAGTCGTACGGCGACGTGATGCGCGCGCTTTCCGACCTCGGCATAGACGAGCGCGTCGCGCGCGACATCGGCCTGCGCGTCTACAAGGTCGGCATGTCGTGGCCGCTCGAGCCGCAGGGTGCGCGCCGCTTCGCCGAGGGCCTGGAAGAGATCCTGGTCGTCGAGGAGAAGCGCCAGGTCATCGAGTACCAGATCAAGGAAGAGCTCTACAACTGGAAGGAAGGCGTGCGGGCGCCGAGAGTCGTCGGCAAGTTCGACGACAGCGGCGAGTGGAGCCGCAGCGGCGGCCAGCCGGCCGGCACGTGGCTGCTGCCCGCGCACTACGAGCACTCGCCCGCGATGGTGGCCCGCGCCATCGGTCAGCGCCTGCAGAAGCTCGGACTGGCGGAGAAGCTCGGCTCTCAATTCAGGGAACGCCTCGCCTTTCTCGACTTCAAGGAAAAGGCGCTCGCCCGCCCGCGCGTGACCACCATCCGCCAGCCCTACTTCTGCTCCGGCTGCCCGCACAACACCTCCACCCGCGTGCCCGAGGGCAGCCGCGCCATGGCCGGCATCGGCTGCCACTTCATGGCGCTGTGGATGAACCGCAACACCGCGACCTTCACGCACATGGGCGGCGAGGGCGCGCCGTGGATCGGCCAGGCGCCGTTCACCGACGAGAAGCACGTCTTCGCCAACCTCGGCGACGGCACCTACTTCCACTCCGGCCTGCTCGCCATCCGCGCCGCGGTGGCGGCCAAGGTCAACATGACCTACAAGATCCTCTACAACGACGCGGTCGCCATGACCGGCGGCCAGCGCCACGACGGCCCGCTCGACCCGGCGATGATCTCGCGCCAGATCGCCGCCGAGGGCGTGACGCCGATCGTGGTCGTCACCGACGAGCCCGGGAAGTACCCCCACGGCACGAACTGGGCGCCCGGCGTCACCGTGCGGCACCGCGACCAGCTCGAGGCGGTGCAGAAAGAATTGCGCACCGCGCCGGGCGTCTCGGCCCTGATCTACGACCAGACCTGCGCCTCCGAAAAGCGCCGCCGCCGCAAGCGCAACGAGTATCCCGACCCGGCCAAGCGCGTCGTCATCAACGAGCGGGTGTGCGAAGGCTGCGGCGACTGCAGCGTGAAGTCCAACTGCCTGTCGGTCGAGCCGCTCGAGACCGAATTCGGGCGCAAGCGCGCGATCAACCAGTCCTCGTGCAACAAGGACTTCTCCTGCCTGAAGGGCTTCTGCCCGAGCTTCGTCACCGTCGAGGGCGGCCGCCTGCGCAAGGGTCGCTCGGCGGCCAAGTCGGGCAACGACCTGCCGGCGCTCGCCGAGCCCAGCCTGCCCGCGCTCGACAAGAGCTATGGCGTGCTGATCACGGGCATCGGCGGGACCGGGGTCATCACCATCGGCCAGATCATCGGCATGGCGGCGCACCTCGAGAACAAGGGTGTCACCGTGCTCGACATGTCGGGCCTCGCGCAGAAGTACGGCGCGGTGATGTCGCACGTGCAGCTCGCGCCGCATGCCGACGCGCTGAGCGCGACGCGGCTCGACACGGGCGGCGCCAACCTCGTCATCGGCTGCGACCTCGTGGTCACGGCAAGCAGCGATGCCATCGCGAAGATGGCGCAGGGACGCACCCGCGTGGTGGCGAACGCGTCGGTGACTCCGACCGCCGAGTTCGTGAAGAACCCCGACTGGCAGCTGCCGGGCTCCAACCTCGAACAGGACATCGTCGAGGCCTGCGGCAAGGCGAACGTGAGCTTCGTCGCCGCGACGGAGGTGGCGTCCGGCCTGATGGGCGACGCCATCGCCACCAACATGTTCATGCTCGGCTATGCCTACCAGAAGGGCTGGGTGCCGCTGACGGCGGCATCGCTCGAGCGGGCGATCGAGCTGAACGGCGTGGCCGTCGACTTCAACAAGCAGAGCTTCGCCTGGGGGCGGCATGCCGCCGCCGACCTCGCGCGCGTGGAGCGCCTCGCGAAGCCTGCCGAGGTGGTAGCGCTGGGCGATCACATTTCACGCACGCTGGATGAAGTGATCGAGCGGCGCGTCCAGCTCCTCACCGCTTACCAGGACGCAGGATACGCGCAGAAGTACAAGCAGCTGGTCGAGCGCGTGCGCCAGCGGGAAACCGGCTCGACCAAGCTGACCGAGGCCGTGGCGCGAAACTACGCCAAGCTGATGGCCTACAAGGACGAATACGAAGTCGCCCGCCTGCATGCCGATGGCGCCATGGAGCAGAAGATCGCGGGAATGTTCGAAGGCGACTACAGACTGGTGTTCCACCTCTCGCCGCCGCTTCTCGCCCGCATCGACCCGACGACCGGCGAGCCGCGCAAGATGCGCTTCGGCGGCTGGATGCTGCCGGTATTCAGGATCCTCAAGGGCCTGAAAGGCCTGCGCGGCACGGCTTTCGACGTCTTCGGCTATACCGAAGAGCGGCGCACGGAGCGCGCGCTCATCGCGGAGTACGAGGCCACCGTCGAGCGATTGCTCAAGGGACTGACGCCCGCCAACCATGCGCTCGCCGTGCAGATCGCGGCGCTGCCCGACGAGATCCGCGGCTACGGCCATATCAAGGCCCGCAACCTCGCCGCGGCGCGCAAGAAGCAGGCGGAGCTCTTGGCCCGCTTCGACGGCACCGAGCCGGAGCGCGCCGCCGCTTGAAGTTGCTCTGGGCCGTGCTCTTCCTCCTCGCCCCGCTGGTGGGGCAGGCGGAGCCCCGGGTCGTTACCGAAAAGACCGAGAGCGCCCAGCCGGTCGCCGTCGCCATCCTGCAGCACCTGGCCGCCGGCCGCATCGCCGAGGCGGCGAGGCTCTCTAACGAGCCGCAGCAGCGCGAGAAAGTGCTGCGCGACTACCTGGCGAGCGTTGGCGAGGACGAGTTC
>DASSPL010000306.1:0-20597 GCA_035699685.1 Burkholderiales bacterium
GTGATCGGCATGTACCTGCGCAGGCCGCCCATGCGCCGCATGTCCTGCTCGTGGTGCAGGGCGATGATCACCGAGCCGGCGGCGAGGAACAGCACCGCCTTGAAGAAGGCGTGCGTCATCAGGTGGAAGATCGCGGCCGAGTAGGCCGACGCGCCGAGCGCGGCCGTCATGTAGCCGAGCTGCGAGAGCGTCGAGTAAGCCACCACGCGCTTGATGTCGTATTGCGTCACCGCGACGAGCGCCATGGAGAGCGCCGTGATGGCGCCGATCACCAGCACGACGGCGCGGGCGGTCTCGGAGATCTCATAGAGCGGCGACATGCGCGCGACCATGAAGATCCCGGCCGTGACCATGGTGGCGGCGTGGATCAGCGCCGAGATCGGCGTCGGGCCTTCCATCGAGTCGGGCAGCCAGACGTGCAGCGGGAACTGCGCGCTCTTGCCCATCGCGCCGACGAAAAGCAGGATGCAGATGAGCGTCATCGGCGCATCGATGCCCTTCGCCTGGCCGAAGACTTCCGCGTAATCGAGGCTGCCGAAGTACGCCAGCACCAGCGCGATGCCGAGCAGGAAGCCGAAGTCGCCGACGCGGTTGACGAGGAACGCCTTGAGGTTGGCGTAGACGGCGCTCTCGCGCGTGTACCAGAAGCCGATCAGGAGATACGAGACGAGGCCGACCGCCTCCCAGCCGAAGAACAGCTGGACGAAGTTGTTCGCCATCACCAGCATCATCATCGAGAAGGTGAACAGCGATATGTAGGAGAAGAAGCGCTTGTAGCCCGGGTCGCCGGCCATGTAGCCGATGGTGTAGATGTGCACCATCAGCGACACGAAGGTGACCACCACCATCATCAGCGCCGTGAGCCGGTCGACGAGGAAGCCGACCTCGAAACGCACGTCGCCCACCGTGAGCCAGGTGTACAGCGTCTCGTTCAGCGTCTCGCCGCGCAGCGCGTCGACGAAGATGGCGCACGAGGCGAGCAGCGACAGCAGCACCGAGAAGATGGTCACGCTGTGCGCCGCGTGGCGGCTCACCCAGCGGCCGCCGAGCCCGGCGACGATGGCGCCGAAGAGCGGGGCGAATGCGGCGAGGACGGCGAGCTCTTTCATCAGCCTTTAAGGGAGTCGAGATCCTCGACGTCGATGGTGTTGAGGTTGCGGAACAGCACGACCAGGATCGCCAGGCCGATGGCCGACTCGGCCGCCGCCACGGTCAGGATGAAGAACACGAACACCTGGCCGGCGACGTTGCCGAGGAAGTGCGAGAAGGCGATGAAGTTCAGGTTCACCGCCAGCAGCATCAGCTCGATCGCCATCAGCAGCACGATCAGGTTGCGGCGGTTGAGGAAGATGCCGACCACGCTGATCGCGAACAGGATCGCCCCCAGCACCAGGTAGTGGGAAAGCTCGGGCGCGTTCATTCTCTCTCCGAGGGCATCGACACCAGGCGCACGCGGTCGGCGCGCTTCGCCCTCACCTGCTCCGACGGATCCTGCGCCCGGCTGTCCTTGCGCCGGCGCAGGGTGAGCGCGATGGCGGCGATGATCGCCACCAGCAGCACGACCGCGGCGATCTCGAACGCGTAGGCATAGTCGGTATAGAGGATCAGGCCCAGCTCGCGCGTGTTGCTGTAGCCGGGCGGCAGCTGGCGCGGCGCCGTGCCCCAGTAGCGGTAGGCGAGCACGGTGATCATCTCCCACACCATGATGACGCCGACGATCAGGGCGAGCGGCAGGTTGCGCCAGAAGCCCTCGCGCACCCGCTCCAGGTTGATGTCGAGCATCATGACGACGAAGAGGAACAGCACCATCACCGCGCCGACGTACACCACCACCAGCGTGATGGCGAGGAACTCGGCCTGCAGCAGCAGCCACAGCGCCGCCGCCGTGAAGAAGGCGAGCACCAGGAACAGCGCCCCGTGCACCGGGTTGCGCGCCGTGATGACGCGCAGGCCGGACAACAGCAGCACCGCGCCGAAGGCGTAAAAGACTACGGTCTCGAACATTCTTCTTTCTTCTTAACGGTAGCGGGAGTCTTCTTCCCGGTCCCGGGCTATCTGCTCCTCATAGCGCTCGCCCACCGCCAGCAGCATGGGCTTCGTGTAGTAAAGGTCTCCCCTGCGCTCGCCGTGGTACTCCAGCGTGCGCGTCTCGACGATGGCGTCCACCGGGCAGGCTTCCTCGCAGAAGCCGCAGAAGATGCACTTCGTGAGGTCGATGTCGTAGCGCGTGGTGCGGCGCGTGCCGTCGGCCCTCTGCTCCGACTCGATGTGGATGGCGAGCGCCGGGCATACCGCCTCGCACAGCTTGCACGCGATGCAGCGCTCCTCGCCGTTCGGGTAGCGGCGCAGCGCGTGCAGCCCGCGGAAGCGCGGGCTCATCGGCGTCTTCTCCTCCGGGTACTGCACCGTGATCTTGCGCGCGAAGAGGTGCCGCCCGGTGAGCGCCAGCCCCCGCAGCAGCTCGAGCAGGAGGAAGGACTTGAAGAAATCGATGACGCGCGTCATGGGTGTTCCTGCTGCCCCCCTGTCAAGGGGGGCGTGAGCCGAAGGCGAACGGGGGGTTGGTTCTTGAGAAGCGAGAACCCCCCGCTCGCAAAGCTCGCTTCCCCCCTTGACAGGGGGGCGGCCGAAAAGGCGAGCGAACTCGTCATTTCCATATGTTCCACGGCGTCTGCATCCAGAGCCCGATGACCGCGATCCACACCAGCGTGAGCGGGATGAAGATCTTCCAGCCCAGGCGCATGATCTGGTCGTAGCGGTAGCGCGGGAAGGTGGCGCGCAGCCACAGGAACATCGACACGATCAGGAACATCTTGAGCAGCAGCCAGCCGATCGGCGGGATCCAGTTGAACACCACCGAGTCGATCGGCGCCTGCCAGCCGCCGAAGAACAGGATGGCGGTCAGCGCGCTGATCAGCCACATGTTCATGTACTCGGCGAGGAAGAACAGCGCGAACGCCATGCCGGAGTACTCGATCATGTGGCCGGCGACGATCTCGGACTCGCCCTCCACCACGTCGAACGGCGCGCGGTTGGTCTCGGCCACCCCGGAGATGAAATACACCACCAGCATGGGCAGCAGCGGCAGCCAGTTCCACGACAGGAAGGTGAGGCCGCGGTCGGCGAAGATGCCGCGGCCCTGCGCCTCGATGATGTCGGAGAGGTTGAGGCTGCCCGAAACCATCAGCACCACGACCAGCGCAAAGCCCATCGCCAGCTCGTAGGACACCATCTGCGCCGCGGCGCGCATCGCGCCGAGGAAGGCGTATTTCGAGTTCGACGCCCAGCCGGAGATGATCACGCCGTACACGCCCAGGGACGACAGCGCGAGGATGTAGAGCAGGCCGGCATTGATGTCGGACAGCACCAGCTCGGGCGAGAACGGGATCACCGCCCACGCGGCCACCGCCGGGATGATGAACAGGATCGGGCCGAGGTAGTAGAGGCCGGGATTGGCGTTCGCCGGCGCGATCACTTCCTTCAGCAGGAGCTTGATGCCGTCGGCCACCGGCTGCAGCAGGCCGAAGGGGCCGACGCGGTTCGGGCCGATGCGGATCTGGATCCAGCCGATGAACTTGCGCTCCCACAGCGTGAGGTACGCCACCGCGCCCATCAGCGGGGCGACGATGGCCACGATCCACAGGAGGCTCGTGACCGTCGCATACACCGCCGGCCCCCAGGTCGGGCCGAACTGCTGGTTGCTGAAGTTGAGGAAGTTCTCCAGCATCAGGCGGCGCGCTCCACCGCGGCCTTTTCCACCCTCACGGCTCCGAACATCGGGCCCGCGCCCACCGTGCCCGGATGCGCCGCCGACAGGCGCACGCACTCGTCGGGCAGCTTGTCATCGAGGGCGGCGAGCACCTTGGCCTCGTTCACCATCACCGGCTGGCCGGCGGCCACGCCGAGCCGCGCCAGCAGGCGCGAGTTCATCCAGGCGCGGGGCGGCAGCGCTTCCCGGGTCTTCTGCAGCGGCGGGGAGCGGCGCACCAGCGGATCGGCGAAATAGATCGGCACGTCGGCGATGCGCTGGATGCCCTTCAGGGACACGGGCTGCGCGCTCACCTCGCCCAGCTTGTTCGAAAGAAGCGAGGGCAGGTCCTTGCCGGCGAGGCAGGCATGCCTCACCTGGTCGATGCTCTCGTAATCGAACCCCGGCCGCCCGAGCAGGCTGCCCAGCACGCGCAGCACCTTCCAGCCCGGACGCGTCTCGCCGAGGGCGTTCACCGTCGCATGGAAGCTCTGCGCACGGCCTTCGATGTTGACGAACGTGCCGGGAGTCTCGGTGAACGGCGCGATGGGCAGCACCGCATGCGCATACTCGAGACCGGTCTTCCACGGCGAGAGCTGCACCACGAAGCGCGCCCCCTGAAGCGCCGCCAGGGCGGCAGCGGGGTCGGCGCAATCGAGGGCCGGCTCGGCGCCGAGGACCACGATGTGCTTCTTGCTCAGCACATCGTTGACGTTGCCGCCGCTCGGCAGGCCGGCGACGTAGCCGCCGACCGAATTGGCCGCCTCGCCGATGAACCCCACCTTCGCGGCCGTGACTTGGGCGAGCGCATGCGCCGCGGCGATGATCCTCGCCGCCTGCGGATGCTGCTCGGCGAAGCTGCCGATCAGCACGGCCGCGTTCTTGCCGCCTTTCAGCGCTTCGGCCATCCCGGCGAGCACGGCCGCGAGCTCCGACGGCGGCACGATCGTGCGGCTCGCGATGGGCATCAGCCAGTCGTCATCCACCGAATGCAGCAGGTGGATCTGCGCGCCCTTCTTCGCCGCCTGGCGCAGGCGCTGCGCGATGAGCGGGCTCTCCTTGCGCAGGAACGAGCCGACGACCAGCACGCGGTCGAGCGTCTCCAGCTCTACCAGCGGCATGCCCAGCCACGGTATGCCTTCGCGCTGCCCGCTGAAATCGGAGTGCCGCAGGCGGAAGTCGGCCGTGCCAAGCTTGCCGGCGAGGTACAGCTCCTCCAGCGTGGAATGCGGCGAAGCGAGCACGCCGAGGTCCTGGTCCTTGAGCTGCTCGGCGATGAACTCGAGAGCGTCCTGCCAGTCGGCCTCCTGCCAGCCGCGCTCGGTGCGCACCAGCGGCCGCGTCAGGCGGTCGGGCGAGTTGAGGCCCTCGTAGGAGAAGCGGTCCTTGTCGGACAGCCAGCACTCGTTGATGGTCTCGTTCTCGAGCGGCAGCACGCGCATCACCCGGTTCTGCTTCACCTGGACCACCAGGTTGGAGCCGAGCGCATCGTGCGGCGATACGGACTTGCGCCGCGACAGCTCCCAGGTGCGCGCTTTGTAGCGGAAAGGCTCGGACGTCAGGGCGCCGACCGGGCACAGGTCGATCATGTTGCCCGACAGCTCCGACTCCACCGCGCGGCCGACGAACGACACGATCTCGGCGTTCTCGCCGCGCCCGGCGAGGCCGAGCTCCATGACGCCGGCGATCTCCTGGCCGAAGCGCACGCAGCGCGTGCACTGGATGCAGCGGCTCATCTCCTCGGCCGCCACCAGGGGGCCGAGCTCTTTTCTCATGACGACGCGCTTCTCTTCGGCATAGCGCGAATTGCTCGGCCCATAGCCCACCGCCAGGTCCTGCAGCTGGCACTCGCCGCCCTGGTCGCAGATCGGGCAGTCGAGCGGGTGGTTGATGAGCAGGAACTCCATGACGCCGTTCTGCGCATTCTTGGCGTTCGGCGAGTGGGTCCAGACCTTCATGCCGTCGGTCACCGGCGTGGCGCAGGCGGGCAGCGGCTTGGGCGCCTTCTCCACCTCCACCAGGCACATGCGGCAGTTGGCCGCGATCGACAGCTTCTTGTGATAGCAGAAGTGCGGCACGTACACGCCGAGCTTGTGCGCGGCGTCCATCACGGTCGAGCCGTGCGCCACCTCGACCAGCTTGCCGTCGACCTCGACCTTGAGGTTGGCCATTACGCCGCTTCCTTGATTTCTCTCACCGGGTGGCCCGCTCCGGAGCGGCCCCACCTGGGCTCGGAGGTGCCGTGCAGGCAGTGCCGGTGCTCTATGTGGTGCACGAACTCGTCGCGGAAGTGCTTGAGGAAGCTCTTCACCGGCAGCGCCGCGGCGTCGCCCAGCGCGCAGATCGTGCGGCCGGCGATGTTGTCGGCGACGTTGTCGAGGAGCGCGAGGTCGTCCATGCGGCCCTCGCCGTTCTCGATGCGGTTCACCACGCGGAACAGCCAGCCGGTGCCTTCGCGGCACGGCGTGCACTGGCCGCAGGACTCCTCGAAGTAGAAGTACGACAGGCGCTCGAGCGCGCGCACCATGCACGTGCGCTCGTCCATGACGATGACCGCGCCGGAGCCGAGCATCGAGCCGGCCTTGGCGATGGAGTCGTAGTCCATGTCGGTGCGCATCATCACCTCCGCCGGGAGCACCGGCATGGAGGAGCCGCCGGGGATCACCGCCTTGAGCTTGCGCCCGGTGGTGACGCCGCCGGCCATCTCGAGGAGCTTCGCGAACGGCGTTCCCAGGCGCACCTCGAAGTTGCCCGGCCGGTTCACGTGCCCGGTCACCGAGAAGAGCTTGGTGCCGCCGTTGTTCGGCTTGCCGAGCGCGAGGAACGCATCGCCGCCGTTCCGGATGATCCAGGGCACCGCGGCGAAGGTCTCGGTGTTGTTGATGGTGGTCGGCTTGCCGTACAGGCCGTAGCTCGCCGGGAACGGCGGCTTGAAGCGCGGCTGGCCCTTCTTGCCCTCGAGCGAGTCGAGGAGTGCCGTCTCCTCGCCGCAGATGTACGCGCCGTAGCCCGCATGCGCGTAGAGCTCGAAGCTGAAGTCAGAGCCGAGGATGTTCTTTCCCAGGTAGCCGGCGGCGCGCGCCTCGGCGAGCGCCTCCTCGAACTGCTCGTAGATCTCCCAGACCTCGCCGTGGATGTAGTTGTAGCCGGCGTTGCAGCCCATCGCGTAGGCGCCGATGATCATGCCCTCGATCACCGAATGCGGGTTGTAGCGCAGGAGGTCGCGGTCCTTGCAGGTGCCGGGCTCGCCCTCGTCGGAGTTGCAGACGACGTACTTCGCGCCCGGGAACTGGCGCGGCATGAACGACCACTTGAGGCCGGTCGGGAAGCCCGCTCCGCCCCTGCCGCGCAGCGCCGACTTCTTCAGGTCGTCGATGATCAGCTTGGGCTCGGCCTTCTCGGTGAGGAGCTTGCGCAGCGCAACGTAGCCGTCGCGCTTCTCGTAGTCCCTGAGACGCCAGTTCCGGCCGTCGAGGCCTTTCATGAGGATCGAATCCGGGCCGTAGTCCAGCATCACTTGAGCTCCTGGATGAGCTGGTCCAGCTTCTCGTTCGACATGTAGTCGTGCATCTTCTTGTTGTTGACGAGCAGCACGGGAGCCATGGCGCAGGCGCCCATGCACTCGCCTTCCTTCAGCGTGAAGCGGCCGTCGGCCGTGGTCTCGTTGAAGTCCACGCCGAGCTTCTCGCGCAGGTGGTCGGCCGCGCCGAGCGCGCCCTGCAGGCCGCACGGCAGGCAGGTGCACAGCGTGATCTTGTACTTGCCGGTGGGCTTCAGGTTGTACATCGAGTAGAACGTGGCCACCTCGTACACCGCCACCGGCGGCATCTCGAGATGCTTCGCCACCTCGTCCATCGTCTCGGTGGAGAGCCAGCCCTTCTCGTCCTGCGCGATGATGAGCGCGCTCATCACGGCGGACTGCTTCTGGTCGGCCGGGTACTTGGCGACCTCGCGGTCGATTTTCTTGAGAGAGTCGGCGCTCAGCATGATCTGAAAATGGTGACTGTCACCATTTAACGGTCCACTTCTCCGAAAACGATGTCCTGGCTGCCGATGATCGCGACCGCGTCGGCCAGCATGTGGCCGCGCGACATCTCGTCGAGCGCCGCGAGATGCACGAACGCCGGCGGGCGGATCTTCAGGCGGTAGGGCTTGTTGGCGCCGTCGGAGACGAGGTAGATGCCGAACTCGCCCTTCGGCGCCTCGATGGCGGCGTACACCTCGCCTTCCGGCACGTGCATACCCTCGGTCACCAGCTTGAAGTGGTGGATGAGCTGCTCCATGCCGGCCTTCATCTCGAGGCGCGTCGGCGGCGCCACCTTGTGGTCGTCGACCATCACCGGCCCGGGGTTCTTGCGCAGCCAGTCGATGCACTGGCGGATGATGCGGTTCGACTGGCGGAACTCCTCCATGCGGCAGAGGTAGCGGTCGTAGCAGTCGCCGTTCTTGCCCACCGGGATGTCGAAGTCGAGCTTGTCATAGACCTCGTACGGCTGCTTCTTGCGCAGGTCCCACTCGACGCCGGAGCCGCGCAGCATCGGGCCGGTGAAGCCGAGCGCCAGCGCGCGCTCCGGCGACACCACGCCGATGCCCACGGTGCGCTGCTTCCAGATGCGGTTCTCGGTGAGCAGGCCCTCGTAGTCGTCGATGTACCCCGGGAAGCGCTCGGTGAAGTCCTCGAGGAAGTCGAGCAGCGAGCCCTGGCGGTTGCGGTTCAGCTCGCGCACGTCCTTGTCGCTCTTCCATTTCGACGCCACGTACTGCGGCATGCGCTCGGGCAGGTCGCGGTAGACGCCGCCCGGGCGGTAATACGCCGCGTGCATGCGCGCGCCCGACACCGCCTCGTAGGCGTCCATCAGGTCCTCGCGCTCGCGGAAGCAGTAGAGGAAGATGGTCATCGCGCCGCAGTCCAGGCCGTGCGCGCCCAGCCACAGCAGGTGGTTCAGGATGCGCGTGATCTCGTCGTACATGACGCGGATGTACTTGGCGCGCTCCGGGATGTCGATGCCGAGCAGCTTCTCGATGGCCAGCACGTAGGCGTGCTCGTTGCACATCATCGACATGTAATCGAGCCGGTCCATGTACGGCACCGACTGGATGAAGGTCTTGTGCTCCGCCAGCTTCTCGGTCGCCCTGTGCAGCAGGCCGATATGCGGGTCGGCGCGCTGGATCACCTCGCCGTCGAGCTCCAGCACCAGGCGCAGCACGCCGTGGGCCGCCGGGTGCTGCGGGCCGAAGTTCAGCGTGTAGTTGCGAATTTCAGCCATTACTTTTGCGGATCTCGGCCATTATTTCTCGTGCGCGTAGTTCGGCTCGCGCACGATACGCGGCGTGACCTCGCGCGGGTCGATCGTCACCGGCTGGTACACCACGCGCTTCTGCTCGGGGTCGTAGCGCATCTCGACATGGCCGGTGAGCGGGAAGTCCTTGCGGAACGGATGGCCGACGAAGCCGTAGTCGGTGAGGATGCGCCGCAGGTCCGGATGCCCGTCGAACATGATGCCGAAGAGATCGAATGCCTCGCGCTCGAACCAGTTGGCGGCGGGCCATACGTCGACGATCGACGGCAGCACCGGGAACTCGTCGTCGGGGCAGAAGGCGCGCACCCGCAGACGCACGTTCTCCTTCACCGAGACCAGGTGCACCACGGCGGCGAAGCGCGGGCCTTCGCGCGGCCGGTCGCCGTAGGCGGCGTAGTCGATGCCGCAGAGGTCGGTGAGCTGCTCGAAGCCGAGGTCGTCGCGCAGCTTGCGCATGGCCGCCAGGTACTCGGCGGCGGGCACTTCGATCGTGATCTCGGCGAGCCGCGCGACCGGCGTGAAGCCGGCTCGCAGCAGCGCGTCATTGAGCTTCTGCAGCCTTGGCGTCATCTGGAGAGCAATCGGTGCAATTCAGCGTGCAATCGGTGCAATTCAGCGTGCAATCGTATTGGTGCGTTTGATCTTGTTCTGCAGCTGTACCAGCCCATAGAGCAGCGCCTCCGCCGTGGGCGGGCAGCCGGGGACATAGATGTCCACCGGCACGATGCGGTCGCAGCCGCGCACCACGGAGTACGAATAGTGGTAATAGCCGCCGCCGTTGGCGCACGAGCCCATCGACAGCACCCAGCGCGGCTCGGGCATCTGGTCGTAGACCTTGCGCAGGGCGGGCGCCATCTTGTTGCACAGCGTGCCGGCGACGATCATCAGGTCGGACTGGCGCGGGCTGGGCCGGAAGACGATGCCGAAGCGGTCGAGGTCATAGCGCGCCGCGCCGGCCTGCATCATCTCGACGGCGCAGCAGGCGAGGCCGAAGGTCATCGGCCAGAGCGAACCGGTGCGCGTCCAGTTGACCACCTTGTCGATGGTGGTGGTGGTGAAACCCTGCTGCAGTACGCCTTCTATTCCCACTCCAAAGCGCCTTTCATCCACTCATAGATGAAGCCCACGGTGAGGATGCCGAGGAACAGCATCATCGAAAGAAAGCCCGGCAGGCCGATGTCGTTGATCACCACCGCCCACGGGAAGAGGAAGGCGATCTCCAGGTCGAACAGGATGAAGAGGATCGCCACCAGGTAGTAGCGCACGTCGAACTTCATGCGTGCGTCCTCGAACGCCTCGAAGCCGCACTCGTACGGCGAGAGCTTCTCCGGGTCGGGCCGGTTCGGACCGAGGAGCTTCCCCAGCACCAAGGGTGCCACGCCGACGCCAAGGCCGACCAAAAGGAACAGCAGAATCGGAAAATATTCTGCGAGCATGAGTTCTGGTGCCCACGAGCAGACTCGAACTGCTACGGCTTTTTAGGCCACTAGCCCCTCAAGCTAGCGTGTCTACCAATTTCACCACGTGGGCTTGAGCCGAAATTATCCCCTAAAAATCACTGCGGTACCTGCTTTTCAGCGGGCGGCTGCGGCACGGCCGCATCCTTTTTCTCCGGTGGCGGCGCGGCCTTGTCCTGCTGGCGCGCGGCATCGCGCTTTGCAGCGTCCAGCACGCCGCCGCCCTGCTCCACCGGCCGGTTGGTCGCCAGGTAGGCGAGCGCGAGGCTGAGCGCGAAGAAGATCGCCGCCAGGACCGCGGTGGTGCGCGACAGGAAGTTCGCCGAGCCGGTTGCGCCGAACAGGCTCCCCGAAGAGCCGCCGCCGAAGCCCGAGCCCATGTCGGCGCCCTTGCCGTGCTGGAGCAGCACCAGGCCGATGATGGCCAGCGCCACCACCACGTGCACCACGATCAGAACACTCGTCAACATCTGTCAGCCCTTTTTCTCTGCCGCACGGAGGATGCCGAGGAAATCCTCGGGCACGAGCGATGCCCCTCCGATCAGGCCGCCATCCACATCCGGCATCGCGAAGATCGCCGCGGCGTTCTGCGGCTTCACGCTGCCCCCATAGAGAATCCGCGTGCCTTGCGCGACACGCTTGCGCAGGAAGGCATGCACCGCCTGCGCCTGCTCCGGCGTCGCGTTGCGTCCGGTGCCGATGGCCCATACCGGTTCATACGCGAGCACCGCGCTGCCAAAGTTGATCTTGCTCAACACCGCGTCGAGCTGCCGCGCCACCACGGCCTCGGTGCGGCCGGCATCCCTGTCCTCCAGCGTCTCCCCGACGCAGAGGATCGGCGTGAGCCCCGCGCGCTGCGCGGCGGCGAATTTCGCCGCCACCTCGGCGTCGGTCTCGCGATAGAGCTGGCGGCGCTCGGAATGGCCGACGATCACGTAGCGGCAGCCGAACTCGACCAGCATCGAAGCCGACACCTCGCCGGTGTAGGCGCCCTTTTCGTGCTCGCTCACGTTCTGCGCGCCCCACGCGAGCGGCGTCGCCCGCAGCCACTCGGCCATGTCGCAGAGGTAAGGAAAGGGAACGCATACGGCGCATTCCGCGGCGCCGTCCGTGCTCAGACCTTTCAGGATGCCGTCCAGCAGCGCTCGATTCGCTGCCCGGCTGCCGTGCATCTTCCAGTTGCCGGCAACCAAACCCGCCCGGGTCATAGGAGCAATGAGCGTAGAACCTTGAAAGGGCTTATTTTACCGGATAAGGTGGCGTCGTCGTCCAACCCAGGGAGGGGGAAAATGAAATCGTTCATCGCAACGGCACTCGCCGGTGCCGCGCTCGCGTTCGCCGCGAATGTCGGAGCGCAGCAGAAGGTCCGCATCAATCTGGCCAACGCGTTTCCGAACAACCTGACGCTGATCGGCGAGGCGCCCGGCAAGCTCGCGCAGAAGCTGAACCGCCTGTCGGGCGGGACGCTCGAGCTGCGCGTGAACGAGCCCGGCGCGCTGGTGCCGGCGCTGCAGGCGATCCAGGCGACCGGCCAGGGCTCGGTCGACGCGGCGTGGTCGAACGCCGGCTTCTTCGCCAGCACCGACTCGGCGTTCAACATGTTCGCCGCGGTGCCGTTCGGCCCCGGCATCCCGGAGTACCTGGCGTGGGTCCACCACGGCGGCGGCCTGCAGCTGTCGCGCGAGATGTTCGGCAAGCACGGCGTCTACAACATCCCGTGCGCCATCATCCCGCCCGAGGCCTCGGGCTGGTTCCGCCGCGAGATCAAGTCGGTCGAGGACCTGAAGGGCCTGAAGATGCGCTTCTTCGGCCTCGGCGCGCGCGCGATGAACAAGCTCGGCGTCGCGACCCAGCTGCTCGCGCCGGGCGACATCTTCCAGGCGCTGCAGCTCGGCACCATCGACGCCACGGAGTTCTCGCTGCCGGTGATGGACCAGAAGCTCGGCTTCCACCAGGTGGCGAAGTTCTACTACTTCCCCGGCTGGCACCAGCAGGCCACGTTCCTCGAGTTCTACATCAACGCCGCCAAGTGGAAGGGGCTCTCCGACCAGCACAAGGCGATGATCGAGTCGGCCTGCGGCGATCTCACGCGCGACGTGATCGCCGAGGGCGAAGCGACGCAGTTCAAGGCCATGGCCGAGATGCGCGACAAGAACGGCGTGCAGATCAAGAAGTGGTCGCCCGAGATCATGGCCGCCATCGAGAAGGCCTGGAACGAGGTGATCGCCGAGGAGTCGGCCAAGAACCCGCAGTTCAAGCGTGTGTTCGCCTCCTACGCCAAGTTCCGCGCCGACTACGCCATCTGGCGTGACCACGGCTACGTCAAGTAGCCGTCAACGCCCAGCCAGCAAGGGTCACCACCAAGGGGGTCAGATGAACATTTCTGGCCCCCTTCGCATTTCATGAACGCCCTGCTCGGCATCGCGAACGCGCTGTACCGGTTCCTCGAGCGCATCGCCAACGCGTCGGGCTGGCTGCTCATCGTGCTGATGTTCGTCACCTGCGTCGACGTGCTGTTCCGCAAGCTGGGCGTGGTGGGCTTCCCGTATACGAAGGCGCAGGAGATGGAGTGGCACCTGCACACCGCGATCTTCTCGCTGTGGATGGGCTTCAACTACTGCATCAACGCGCACCCGCGCGTCGACTCGTACACCGAGAAGCTCGGCTACCGGCGCAAGGCCTGGATCGAGCTCGCCGGCTGCCTCGTGTTCGCGCTGCCGTACATGCTGGTGCTGGTCTGGTACGGCTGGGATTTCGTCAAGACCGCCTGGGTGTTCAACGAATCCTCCGACGCCGCGCTGGGCCTGCCCTACCGCTGGATCATCAAGGCGATCATGTACGCCGGCCTGTGGCTGCTGGTGCTCGGCATCGTCAGCGTGATGCTGCGGCTCATCGTGTTCCTGTTCGGCAACCGGCCGGCGGAGGAGGTCGACCTGCGCATCGGCCATGCCGAGTCCGAGGTCTGATGGCCTGGCTGGCCGACAACCTGTCGCTGGTGATGTTCGTGGTGATGTTCTTCGTCATCTTCTGCGGCTACCCGGTGGCGTTCGTCCTCGGCGGCACGGCGCTGATCTTCGCCGTCATCGGCTGGTGGATGGACGTGTTCCCGTTCATCGGCATGTCGAACATCATCCTGCGCATGTGGGGCGGCGTGGCGGCCGACCCGGTGCTGGTGTCGATCCCGATGTTCATCTTCATGGGGTCGATCCTGCAGAGGAGCGGCTCGGCCAAGGACATGCTGGGCGCCACCGAGATCCTGCTGAAGCGCGTGCCCGGCGGCCTCGCCGTCGCGGTGATGCTGATGGGCACCATCCTCGCGGCGCCGATCGGCGTGGTCGGCGCGGCGGTCATCCTGCTCTCGGTCATCGCCCTGCCGCAGATGCTGCAGGCGGGATACAACAAGGAGCTCGCGGTCGGCACGGTCGCGGCCGCCGGGACGCTCGGCATCCTCATCCCGCCGGCCATCATGCTGGTGGTGATGGCCGAGATGCTGTCGATGTCCGCCGGCGCGCTGTTCGCCGCGGCGACCATCCCCGGCCTGCTGCTCTCCGGCCTGTACCTCGTCTACATCCTGATCATCGCCTTCACCCGGCCCGACTGGGCGCCCAAGATCCCCGCGGGCTACGGCCCGCAGACGCGCGCCGAGTTCTGGCGCGAGATGTGGCACGGCCTCGCGCCGATGACCTTCCTGATGGTGGTGGTCCTCGGCTCGATCTTCGCCGGCTGGGCCACCGCGACCGAAAGCGCCGGCATCGGCGTGCTCGGCTCCTTCGTCATCGCCTGGCTGAACGGCCGCCTCAACCTGCAGATGGTGAGGGACTCGATCCGCGACTGCTGCCGCGCCAATGCCCTGGTCTTCATGCTGTTCCTCGGCGCGACCGGCTTTTCCTACGTGTTCCGCGCGCTCGGCGGCGACGACGTCATGATCGCCACGCTCGCCCGCTTCGGCATCGACACCAAGTGGGAGATCCTCGGCTTCGTCATGGTGCTGATCTTCCTGCTCGGCTTTCCGTTCGAGTGGATTGAGATCTGCCTGATCGTGCTGCCGGTATTCGTGCCGATCCTCTCCAAGCTGGATTTCGCCGACCACCTGGGCAACGCCGGGTTCTTCATGTGCTGGTTCGGCACGCTGGTGGCCGTGAACCTGCAGACGTCCTTCATGACGCCGCCGTTCGGCGCCACGCTCTTCTACCTCAAGGGAACCGTGCCGCCCGGGGTGACGATGAGCGACGTCTACCGCGGCATGTGGCCGTTCGTCGCCCTGCAGATCGTCGGCCTGATCCTCTGCGTCGCGTTCCCCGAGATCATCCTCTGGCTGCCGAAGAAGGCCGGGCTACTCGAGTAGCGCGGCAATCCTGCCGGCCGTGATGCGCGCCTCATCCTCGAGCGGCCGCGAATAACCCACGGTAATGCGCGGCGCGGCGAGCCGCTTGACCGGGATGCCGAGCTCCTCGGCCACGGTGGCGGCGATCTCGGCGCCGAAGCCCGCCACCTGCACCGACTCGTGCACGACGACGAGCCTTCGCGTCTTGCGGGCCGAGCGCAGCACCGTTTCGCGATCCCACGGCCAGAGCGTGCGCAGGTCGATCACCTCGACCGACCTCGTGCTCTTGCTCGCCGCCTCGAGCGCGGCATGCACCGTGCGCGACCAGGTCACGAGGGTGATATCGCTCCCCTCCCTGAGGACTTCGGCTTTGCCCAGCGCCACCGGCGATGCGTCGACCTCGCCCTGCAGGCCCCAGAGCTCCTTGTGCTCCATGTACACGACCGGGTCCCCGCACTCGAGCGAGGCACGCAGGAGCGAATAGTTGTCCTGCGGCGTGGCCGGCGTGACCACCACCAGGCCCGGGACGTGCGCGAACCACGCCTCGAGGCTCTGCGAGTGCTGGCCGGCCGAGCCGCTCCACAGGCCGATGGGCATGCGGGCGACGAGCGGCACGCGGCCCTGCCCGCCGAACATGTAGCGCGCCTTGGCGGCCTGGTTGACGATCTCGTCCATCGCGCACAGCGCGAAGTCGACTACGCGCATCTCGACCACCGGCCTCAGGCCGGCGAGCGCCATGCCGACCGCCGCGCCCATGATGGTCGACTCGGATATGGGCGTGTCGATCACGCGCGCCGCGCCGAATTCCTGCTGCAGGCCCTTGTACTGCTGGAAGATGCCGCCGCGGCCGACGTCTTCGCCGAGCACCACTACCCGCGGGTCCGAGGACATTCGTTCGCGGATGGCGAGGCCCGCGGCCTCGGCGTAATTCATCAGCGCCACCGGTCGCCTCCGGCATCCTGGATGTCGCGATAGGCCTCTTGCGGATCGGGCCACGGCGCCTTCGCCGCGGCTTCGAGCGCGCGCTGCACCTCGTTCTGCGCCTCGTTCAGCACCCGCGCGCCCGCCAGGCCGTTGATCTGTTTCGCGGCGATGGTCAACGGATCGTTCTGCAAAGCGCGGGAGACTTCCTCGCCGTCGCGGTAGCTCGCCGGGTCGACCGACACATGGCCGCGGAAGCGATAGGTGATGGCATGCAGGAATTGCGGGCCTTCGCCCGCCCGCACCTTCGCCACCAGGCGAGCGGCCGCGGCATCGACCGCGAATACGTCGTTGCCGTCGACCTCCTCGCCCGGCACGCCCGCGGCCCGCGCGCGCGCAAGGGGACCCTCGCCCGCGGTCATCGTGCCGGTGGCGGTGGTCGCCGACCAGCGGTTGTCCTCGCAGACGAAAAGCACGGGCAGCGCGAACACCTTGGCCCAGTTCAGCGCCTCGAGGAACGGCCCGCGGTTGATCGCGCCGTCGCCGAAGAAGCAGGCGACGATGCGCCTTTCGCCGCGGACCTTGATCGCGTGCGCGGCGCCGACCGCGATGGGCATGCCGGCCGCCACCACCCCGTTCGCGCCGAGCATGCCGACGGAGAAGTCGGCGATATGCATCGAGCCGCCCTTGCCGCCATTGAAGCCGCTCGCGCGCCCGAACAGCTCGCACATCATGCGCTCCATGGACGCGCCCTTGGCGAGCGTATGGCCGTGCCCGCGGTGGGTGGACGTCAGGTAATCGCGTTCATCGAGATGGATGCAGACTCCGGCGGCGACCGCCTCCTGGCCGGTGGACAGGTGCAGCGGTCCGCGGATCGGGGACTGCGAAAGGCTCGCGCCGAAGGCGGCGACGCTGCCCTTCGACGCCTCCTCGGCGGCGTTCTCGAAGGCGCGGATTCGCGCCATGGTGCGGTACAGCGAAAGGGCTCGGTCCAAAGCGCGCGCAGTCTAGCAGTACGTTCAGCGGAGCCCGGCTTAAATGCGGCTTAACAAGGCGGCGGCAGAATGCACAGCATTGTCCGGCCCCCAAGGCGAAGTGGCAGAGTGGGGAGATGCTACGGTCTGCAACGCCGTCCACGTTGGTTCGAATCCAACCTTCGCCTCCATCCTTCCCGCACGACTTCCGTTCATCCGTAGCCGTGCGCCGACAGTCCGGAAGTAGTGACTTTCGCCGCAGACTGGTCATACGGCTTGTGTATAGTAGGAATCGCACGAGGGATTGCCCGATCGCCGAGTGAGCCCTGATAGCTCGCCGGGATCGGCAAGCCCCTTGGGCAAAATATCTAGAATCTCCGGGGTGCTCCCGGAGGCCACCCAAACCCAGGTTCTGATCGTCGGCGGCGGCCCTTGCGGGCTGATGCTCGCCAACGAGCTCGGCCGCCGCGGCGTCGCGGCGCTGGTGCTCGACCAGAAGCCCGGCACCGCCTTCAATCCGCAGGCGAACGCCACTCAGGCGCGCACCATGGAGCACTACCGGCGCCTCGGCTTCGCCGACGAGATCCGCGCGCTTGGCATGCCGGAGGATTTCCCGACCGACATCGCCTACTTCACGCGCTTCGCCACGCACGAGCTCGCCCGGTTCCGGCTGCCGTCGGCCCGCGAAGCGAAGCGGCTCATCAGCACGCTCTCGGGCTCGTGGAGCGCCGCCGAGCTGCCGCACCGCGTGGCGCAGAAGTTCGTCGAGCAGGTCCTGCGCCGTCACGCCGAGAAGGTCGCTGCCGTTCACTACGGCTGGCGCGTGACCGGCTTCAAGGCCTCCGACGCGGGCATCGAGGCGAGGGCCGAGCCCACCGCGGGTGGAAAGCAGATCGCAATAAGAAGCCGGTACCTGGTCGGCGCCGACGGCCCGCGCAGCCTGGTGCGCCAGGCGATGGGCTGGCGCTACACCGGCGAGACCGGCGTGCAGCGCGATTTCGTCGGCGGGCGCATGTACGCGGTGTATTGCCGCATTCCGCGCTTCTACGAGGAAGTGCCGCACCCGCCGGCCTGGATGAACGTCACCTTCAATCGCGAGCGGCGCTGCTTCATGCCCGCGGTGGACGGGCGCAGCGAGTTCGCCTTCCATACGCAGCTCAAGCCGCACGAGGAGGAATCGGGTATCGACGAGACGGCCGCGGCCGGCATGGTGCGCCAGGCGATCGGCGCGCCGCTCGCGGTGGAGGTGCTCGCGCGCGATACCTGGACGGCCGGCCACGCCCTCGTCGCGGAACGCTTCGCCGAAGGACGCGTCTTCCTTGGCGGCGACGCCGCGCACCTCTTCACGCCCACGGGCGGCCTGGGCTACAACACGGCCGTGGAGGACGCGGTCAACCTCGGCTGGAAGCTCGCCGCCGTGCTGCAGGGCCGCGCGGCGCCGCGGCTCCTGGCCAGCTACGAAGCCGAGCGCAAGCCGCTCGCCGTGCGCAACACCACCTACGCCAACCGCTTCGCCGAATCGCTCGGCGGCTACCCGCCGGTGCCCGAGATCGAGGACGAGACCCCTGCCGGCGAGGCCGCGCGGCGCCGGGCCGGCGAATACTTCGCCGCCCACGGCCGCGCCGAGTTCAACATCCCCGGCATCACCTTCGGCGGCCGCTACGACGGCTCGCCGGCGATCGTCGCCGACGGCACTTCACCGCCGCCGGAGGCGGCGAACGCCTACGTGCCGAGCGCCTGCCCCGGCGGGCGCCCGCCCCACGCCTGGCTCGACGATGGACGCTCGCTCTACGACCTCTTCGGCTTCGAATGGACGCTCCTGTGCCTTCGCGACGAGTCGCCGCCGGCGCCGAGCGACGTACAAACCGTACGCGTACCCAAGCTGCGCGCGCTGTACGAGGCCGACTTCGCGCTCATCCGTCCCGACCAGATCGTCGCGTGGCGCGGCGCCACCGCTTCGGCCGCAATGGAAGCCCTGAGGCGCCTGCGTGGCTGAACATCACCATCACCACCACCATACGCATCATGGACATGCCGGCGCCGGCCTGCGCGCCGCCGCGGCGATCACCCTCTCCTTTGCAATCCTGGAGGCCATCGGCGGCTGGTGGACCGGGTCGCTCGCGCTCCTGTCCGACGCCGGCCACATGTTCACCGACGGCGCGGCACTCGCCCTTGGCGCGATCGCGGCGTGGGTCGCGCGGCGCCCGCCGTCCCGCAGCCACTCTTATGGCCTCGGCCGCGCCGAGATCTTCGCCGCGCTGATCAACGCGGGCGCGATGCTGGTCATCCTGGTGCTGCTCGCCTACGAGGCGATCGGCCGGTTCAGCACGCCGGTCGCCGTGAACGGCGGCGCCGCCGCCGTCGTGGCGCTCGGCGGCCTGGCGGTGAACCTCTGGGTGATGCGGCGCCTCGCGCCGCACGCGCACGATCTCAACGCGCGCGCCGCGCGCCTGCACGTGATCGGCGATGCGCTCGGCTCGATCGCCGCCATGGCATCCGGCGCGCTGATCGCCCTCGCCGGATGGACGCTGGTGGACCCGATCGCCTCCCTGCTGATCTGCGTGCTGATCGCCGTGTCGGCCTGGCGGCTGCTGCGCGAGAGCATGCACGCATTGATGGAAGGCGTGCCGCCCGGCCTCTCTGTCGAGACCATCGGCGCCGAGATGGCGCGCATCGACGGCGTCGTCTCGGTGCACGACCTGCACGTCTGGATGCTCTCCGGCAGCCGCGTCGCCCTTTCCGCGCACGTCGTGGTGCGCAGCATGGGCCACTGGGAGAGGACCCTGCGCGAGCTACAGGCGCGCCTGCAGGAGAAGTTCGGTATCGACCACGTGACGTTGCAGCCCGAATCGACCACCCGGCCCCTGGTCCGGCATTAATGAGCCTGCCGCGCGGCGTGTCCGAACAGGCTGCGCAGGAACTGCGTGTCCAGCGGTTTGCGCAGGATCTGATCGATGCCGACGGCCGCGAGCATCGCTTCGTCGTCATCGCCGTACAGCCCCGACATCGCGATGATGCGCGGCGGTTCCCGGGCTGCGTCACGACGCAGGGCCGCGGCCACACGGAAGCGGTCCATCCCCGGCAAGCCGATGTCGAGCAGAACGATGTCGGGATGCCAGGCGCGGGCGATGAGCAGCGCCGACGGGCCGTCGTGCGCCTCGCGCACCTCGTGTCCCCAGTGTCCGAGCAGCAGCACGATCGCGCTCAGCGCGTCGGCGTTGTCGTCCACGAGCAGGATGCGGCTCATCGCTGCCCCGCGGAGGACGCCACCGGAAAGTACAGGTGCACGGCGGTGCCGCGGCCGGGCGCCGAGTCGAGCACGATCTGGCCGCCGACCTGCTGCATGAACCCGTACACCTGCGACAGGCCGAGGCCGGTGCCGGCCTCGCCCTTCGTGGTGTAGAACGGTTCGAGCGCGCGGCGGCGGACCTGCTCCGTCATCCCGGGCCCGTCGTCCTTCACCGTCAGGCACACGAAGCGCGGCGGCCGGGCGACGAGCGCCTGCGGCGCCCCGCTCGCCTCGTCGCACGGATAGGCGCGCACCTCGATGCGTCCGGACTGCGCCATGGCATCGCGCGCATTGATCACGAGGTTCACCAGCGCCACGTCGAGCTCGCTCGCGTCGCAGAGAATCTCCGGCAGCGCCGGCGCGCTTCCCAGGTCTAGAGTGACGCGCGGACCGGCCGCCTGCGCGAGGAGCGGGCGCGCCGCCTCGAGCCACGCGCCCAGCTGCACGCGCGTCAGCGCAAGCGGGCGGCGCCGCGCGAAAACGAGCAGCCGCTCGGCCACCTGCCGGCCGCTGCGCACCGCGCGCTCTATGGCGGAGAGCGCCGGTCCCGAAAGCTCCCGGTCCTGCCGGCTCTCGCGCAGGAC
>DASSPL010000307.1:0-3589 GCA_035699685.1 Burkholderiales bacterium
CAGGCCGTGCGCCGTTCGGCCGCCGCGCCCCAGGTGCCCGGCATCGAGGACGAGGAGGTGCTCGAGTTCTTCCGCCGCTTCATCCCGCGCCAGCCGGGGCCGGGCCAGGGACCGGGGCCGGGACAGAGCCCGCGCCCGGAGAGCCGCTCGCTCGGCTCGGGCTTCATCATCAGCCAGGACGGCTACGTGCTCACCAACGCGCACGTCGTCGACGGCGCCGACGAGATCACGGTCAAGTTCACCGACAAGCGCGAGTTCAAGGCCAAGGTGATCGGCGCCGACCGGCGCACCGACCTCGCGCTCCTCAAGATCGACGCCACCGGGCTGCCGCACGTGCGCTTCGGCGACCCGAACAAGCTGAAGGTGGGCGAATGGGTGCTCGCCATCGGTTCGCCGTTCGGCTTCGAGAACACCGTGACCGCCGGCATCGTCAGCGCCAAGGGCCGCTCGCTGCCGCAGGAGAACTTCGTCCCGTTCATCCAGACCGACGTCGCCATCAACCCCGGCAACTCCGGCGGCCCGCTGTTCAATCTGCGCGGGGAGGTGGTGGGCATCAACTCGCAGATCTACAGCCGCACCGGCGGCTTCATGGGCCTGTCCTTCGCCATCCCGGCCGACGTGGCCCTGGATGTCCAGAAGCAGCTGCGCGAGAAAGGGCGCGTGGCGCGCGGCCGCATCGGCGTGGTGATCCAGGAAGTGACCCGCGATATCGCGACCTCCTTCGGCCTCGACAAGCCGCGCGGCGCGCTGGTCAACTCGGTGGAGAAGGGCAGCCCGGCCGACAAGGCGGGCGTCGAGGGCAGCGACATCATCCTCAGCTTCGACGGCAAGCCGGTGGAGAGCTCGAGCGACCTGCCGCGCATCGTCGGCGGCACGCGTCCCGGGGCGCAGTCCACCCTGGAAGTGTTCCGCAAGGGGCAGACGCGCAAGCTGTCCCTCACGGTGGGCGAGCTGCCGGAAGAGCGCGTCGCTTCGGCCGACCGCCCGGGGCGCGGCGCGCCGAAGCCGCCCGAGGCGCAGGCCAACCGGCTCGGCATCGTCGTCGCCGACCTGACGCCCGAGCAGCGCAAGGACCTGCGCGTGAATTCCGGCATCGTGGTCACCGAAGTGCGGCCGGACGCCCGCGCCGAGGTGCGCAAGGGCGACATCATCCTCACGGTGGTCCACAAGGGCCAGCACATGGAGGTCAAGTCGGCGGAGCAGTTCAACAAGTTCGTCTCCGGCCTGGACAAGACCTCCGTGATCACGCTGCAGGTGAAGCGCGGCGAAAGCATGGCGTTCGTCACCATCTCCGGCCTCACCGATAAAGGCTAAGTTCATCCTCTACGGCCGGCGCGGCTGCCATCTCTGCGACGAGATGGAGGCGGCGCTCGCCGCCCGGGGCCTCTCTTTCGACAAGGTCAACGTCGACGCCGACCCGGCGCTCATCGAGCGCTACGGCCTGCGCGTCCCCGTCCTGACCGATTTGGGCGGCAAAGAGCTGTGCCACGGGCGCCTGGACCCGTCGGTCCTATAAAATAGCGCCCCTGAGGAGGGTGCCCTCATTTTCCGAGCGGGGGCACCCTCTTTGTTTATATGCCCCAGAACCTCATCCGCAACTTTTCCATCATCGCGCACATCGACCATGGCAAGTCGACGCTCGCCGACCGCTTCATCCAGATGTGCGGCGGGCTCGCCGAGCGCGAGATGGCGGAGCAGGTGCTCGACTCGATGGACCTCGAGCGCGAGCGGGGCATCACGATCAAGGCGCAGACGGCCGCGCTCGAGTACAAGTCGAAAAGCGGCGAGACCTACCTCCTCAACCTGATCGACACGCCGGGCCACGTCGATTTTTCCTACGAAGTGAGCCGCTCGCTCGCCGCCTGCGAGGGCGCGGTGCTGGTGGTCGACGCCTCGCAGGGGGTGGAAGCGCAGACCGTGGCCAACTGCTACACCGCGACCGAGCAGGGCGTCGAGGTGATCCCGGTGCTGAACAAGATCGACCTGCCTTCCGCCGACCCGGAAAAGGCGATCCAGGAGATCGAGGACGTCATCGGCATCGAGGCTGGGGACGCGCTGCGCGTCAGCGCAAAGACCGGCGAGAACGTGGATGCGATCCTGGAAGCGGTGATCGCGCGCGTCCCGGCGCCCAGCGGGGATCCCGAAAAGCCGCTGCAGGCGCTGATCATCGATTCGTGGTTCGACAACTACGTCGGCGTGGTGATGCTGGTGCGCGTCATGGAAGGCACGCTGCGGCCCAAGGACCGCATCCTGCTCATGAGCACCGGCGCGGCGCACCTTTGCGAGCAGGTGGGGGTGTTCACGCCGAAAGCGAAGCAGAAGGACCAGCTCGCCGCCGGCGAGGTCGGTTATGTCACCGCCGGCATCAAGGGACTGCGCGAGGCGAAGGTCGGCGACACCATCACCCACGAGAAGAAGCCGGCGGCCCAGCCCCTGCCGGGCTTCAAGGAAATCAAGCCGCAGGTGTTCGCGGGCCTGTACCCGATCGAGGCCAACGAGTACGAGGCGCTGCGCGAGGCGCTCGAGAAGCTGCACCTGAACGACGCCTCGTTCCACTACGAGCCCGAGACCTCACAGGCGCTCGGCTTCGGCTTCCGCTGCGGGTTCCTCGGCCTGCTGCACATGGACATCGTGCAGGAGCGCCTCGAGCGCGAGTACGGCCAGAAGCTCATCACCACCGCGCCGTCGGTGGTGTACGAAGTCAAGCTGCGCGACGGCACGGTGGAGCAGGTCTCCAATCCTTCGCGCCTGCCGCCGGTCGAGACGATCGAGGAGTTCCGCGAGCCGATGATGGCGTGCAAGATCTTCGTGCCGCAGGAGTACGTGGGCCCGGTGATCAGCCTGTGCACCGACAAGCGCGGCGTGCAGACCAACATGCACTTTTCCGCGCGGCACGTCGTGATCTCGTACGACCTGCCGCTGAACGAGGTGGTGCTCGATTTCTTCGACCGGCTGAAGTCGGCCACGCGCGGCTACGGCTCGCTCGACTACGAGTTCAAGGAGTACCGTGCCGCCGACATGGTGCGGCTCGACATCCTGGTGAACGGCGAGAAGGTCGACGCGCTGTCGACCATGGTGCACCGCTCGACTTCGCAGCATCGCGGGCGCGAGCTGGTGACCAAGCTCAGATCGCTGATACCCAGGCAGATGTTCGACGTGGCGGTGCAGGCCGCGATCGGCGGCCACATCATCGCGCGCGAGAACGTGAAAGCCCTGCGCAAGAACGTGCTGGCAAAATGCTACGGCGGCGACGTCACGCGCAAGCGCAAGCTGCTGGAAAAACAAAAAGAGGGGAAGAAGCGCATGAAGCAGGTCGGGGCGGTCGAAATACCACAGGAGGCGTTCCTCGCGGTCCTGCAGCGGGGCGATAGTTGAACTTCGCCTTATTCCTGCTGATCCTGCTGGTGGTCACCGGCATCGTCTGGGCGCTCGAGGCCGCCGTCATGCGCAAGCGCCGCCCCGAGGGCGCGAAGCAGCCCTGGTGGATCGAGTACTCGGTCAGCTTCTTCCCGGTGATCCTGATCGTTTTCCTGCTGCGCTCGTTCCTGGTCGAGCCGTTCAAGATCCCGTCGTCGTCGATGGTGCCGAC
>DASSPL010000308.1:0-3518 GCA_035699685.1 Burkholderiales bacterium
CTCTCGGGGCGCGGGCTCTGTCCCGGCCCCGGTCCCTGGCCCGGCCCCGGCTGGCGCGGGATGAAGCGGCGGAAGAACTCGAGCACCTCCTCGTCCTCGATGCCGGGCACCTGGGGCGCGGCGGCCGAACGGCGCACGGCCTGTGTCGTGCTGATGTTCACCACCGCGTTGCCCTGGTCCTCCACCAGGCGGGTGAAGTCGGGCAGCTCGCGCTGGGCGTGCGCCGCCAGCGAGAAGGCGGCCAGCCAGACGAGGAAAAACGCTCTCATTGTTTTCACTAGGGTCTCCGGTACTCGACGCCATTCGCTATGCGCTGCACGCTGGCGGCGGGCGCTTCGCCGACAACGGTCACCATGTGGTTCGCCACCTCGCGGGTATAGATGTGGATCGCGCCGAGGCTTGCAAGCCCGGTGCGAGGCGCCTCGCGGCGCGCCTCGAGCGGCTCGATGAACACCGACACCGCGGCCAGGCCGTCCGAGAACACCAGCTGGCCGACCGGCCGCGATTCGCCCATGCGGCGCTTGAGCTCGCCCACCTTGTGGAATCCGGGCAGCTCGGCGTTGACCGACCAGCCGGTGAGGGTCGCCGGCGCCGCCTCCGTGTCCTCGACGCGAAAAGCCGCCGTCGCGTGGCGCGAGCGCACCATGTCGGGCGTGACGTTGCCGATGCTGAGCTGCGTGAACCGGAACTGCTCGATCTGGTTGCCCGCGGCGTCGATGGTCTCGGCCCGCACCAGCATGCCGCTGGCGCGGTCGGCGTAGAGGCGGTAGCCGTACCGCAGGTTGTCCTTGGGGCTGAGCAGCACCGCCTGGCATTCGAAGCCGCCGAAGCGCCGCACCTCGCCGAGCGAGATGTCGTAGTGCTTGGCGAGCGCGCCGATGCGCTCGGGCAGGAGCGCCGGGAAGCGGTCGGCAGCGCTGCGCTCCACGCGCTTCTCGACCTTCACGACCTTGCTTTCCGGCAGGTAGCAGCGGACGGTATCGCGCGTGCGGACCAGCTCGCGCGGCATGCCGTCGAGCACTTCCAGCCGCTCGACATCCGCGGAGGCGAGCCGCGTGATGCGCGAGGTCTCGCTGCGGCCGCCGTGCTGGTAGACGAAGACGCCGCTATAGGAAAGGCTGCGGGTGGCTTCCT
Source organism: Burkholderiales bacterium (assembly GCA_035699685.1). Taxonomy (GTDB): domain Bacteria; phylum Pseudomonadota; class Gammaproteobacteria; order Burkholderiales; family SG8-39; genus SCGC-AG-212-J23. The sequence goes on from DASSPL010000308.1 coordinate 1,135, forward strand.
GGATCTTGCGCAGCCAGTTCAGCCCGTCGGAGGACTGCGCATGGGCGGCGCCGGCGAGAAAGCACAGCAGCGGCCAGAGAACCGCCGAGGCGCGCCACGCGATCACTTGCCGCCCGTCTCGGGATGCTCCGCCACCGTGCGCACGTAGGGGGCCATGCCCTGCAGGAACACCCGCGGCGAGAAGCCCTGGTGGGCCAGCAGGTAGTCGTTCGCCGATGCGGGCAGCGGGACGGCAGCCATGGCCGGGGTGGGTGCCGGAACCTGCTTGGCGATCTGCGGGGCCTGCGGCTGGGGGGCAAAGGCCATCCACCCGACCAGCGCGACGCCCGCGACGCTCGCCGCGGCGGCGAGCGCGAAGCGCTGTACCGGCTGTTTCTTCACGGGGGCCAGAACGGTCGGCTCGGCTGCCAGCCGCTTCGCCACCCCGGCGGTGAAGCCCGCCGAGAGCAGGCGCGTGTCGCGCATCGCATCGCTGATCAGGTGGTATCGGCGCCAGGTATCGAGCGCTTCTCCCTCGGCGCGCATCGCCTGCAGGGCTTCCGTCGCGGCGCGCTCGTCGAGCTCGCCGTCCATCAGTGCCGAGATGCTTTCCTTCATGGCCCCCTCACCATCGCTTGTCCTTGCCGGTATCGAGGAGAGGCCGCAGCTGCTCGGCGATGGCCTCGCGCGCCCGGAAGATGCGCGAGCGCACCGTGCCGATCGGGCAGTCCATCGCCTGCGCTATGTCCTCGTAGCTCATTCCCTCGATCTCGCGCATCTGTATCGCCTTGCGTAGCTCCTCGGGCAGCTGCTCGATCGTGCGGTTCACGGTCTCCGCGATCTCGTTCGACAGCAGCACGCTCTCCGGCGTGTTGATGTCGCGCAGCTGCTCGCCCTCTTCGAACCCTTCCGCCTCTTCGGCCTCTACCTCGGTCGAGGTCGGCGCCCGCCGACCCATGGCCATGAGATAGTTCTTGGCCGTATTGATTCCAATCCGGTACAGCCACGTATAAAAGGCGCTGTCGCCACGGAACGCGGGGAGTGCGCGGTAGGCCTTGATGAACGCTTCCTGCGTCACATCTTCGACCTCGGCCGGATCGCGGATGAACCGCGACAGCAGCCGCCCTAGCTTGCGCTGGTACTTCTCGACCAGCAGCTCGAATGCACGCTTGTCGCCGCGCTGCGCGCGCTCGACCAGCTGACGGTCGATATCGCGCTCAGACATCGCGCGGCGAGGGCTCCCCACCCTGTCTGCAACGCCTATGTGCCATAGACGCTCGCATTGCGAAATAGTTCGGCCGCGGCTATGGCGCCTCCCTAGGCTGCCAGTTGCTTCGCCGCCACGCCGGGTCTGTCCGACGGAAGGCGGTTCCAGAGGGCCCACAGGCGCAGCCTGCGGAACTCCCGGGAGCCGAGCATGTCGCTCGTGACCAGAAGGGTTCGGCGCAGCGGCGCGCCGATGGGAAGAGCGACCACATGGCGGGTGACGTAGCGGCGGGCGCCCACCGGGGCGGCAACGCTTTCACCGCCCGTCAGGTGGAAGACGGGCCCGGCGGGGCCGATCTCCATGGCGCGCACCGAAGCAGCCGACCCGAGAAGCGCCCTCGCCCACGCGGCGGCCGCGCCCAGCGCAATCAGGGCGACCGCCAGCAGCCGGCCGGGCCAGCCGGGCATAACCATGAAAACTGCGAGTCCGGCCGCAGCGTGCGCGGCCACGATCGCGACAGCCAGCAGCGGGGACGGCGACAGCTCGAAGCGCACCGCGCTCAAGTGCGCGCCAGTATGAGCGTCCCGTTCGTGCCACCGAAGCCGAACGAGTTGGAAAGCGCGACGCGGATCGGCATGCGGCGCGCCTCGTTCGGCACGTAGTCGAGGTCGCACGCCGGGTCGGGCGTGCGCAGGTTGATGGTCGGCGGCGAGACCTGGTCGCGAAGAGCGAGGGCGGTGAACACGGCCTCGATGCCGCCCGCCGCGCCGAGCAGGTGCCCGGTCATCGACTTGGTCGAATTGACTGCGACCTGCTTCGCGCGATCGCCCAGCAGCCTCTTGACGGCGATCGTCTCGGCGACATCGCCGAGCGGCGTCGAGGTGCCGTGCGCGTTGATGTAGTCGATGTGCGAGAGGTCGACCGCGCCGTCCTTCACGGCGTTGCGCATCGCGCGATAGCCGCCGTCGCCGTCGTCCGGCGGCGCGGTCATGTGGTGGGCATCGGCCGATACGCCGTAGCCGACGGCCTCGCAGTAAATCCGTGCACCGCGGGCCTTCGCGTGCTCGTACTCCTCGAGCACCACCGCGCCGGCGCCCTCGCCCAGCACGAAGCCGTCGCGCTCCTTGTCCCACGGCCGGCTGGCCGTCGCCGGATCGTCGTTGCGCGTGGACAGCGCGCGCGCCGCGGCGAACCCGCC
>DASSPL010000309.1:0-4186 GCA_035699685.1 Burkholderiales bacterium
CGGACGACGATCTCGCCGAGCGTCAGCGGCCCCGGCATGCCCACGAGGCCGGACTCACTTCCCGGCGGGCTTGCCCTCGAGCGCCTTGATCACCTTGTCGGTGATGTCGATGCGCGGGCTGGCGAAAACGGCGTCCTGGAAGATGATGTCGTACTTCTCCTGCTCGGCGATCTGGCGGATGACGCGGTTCGCCTGCTCGACCACCTGCGCCAGCTCCTCGTTGCGGCGCTGGTTCAGGTCCTCGCGGAACTCGCGCTGCTTCCTCTGGAACTCGCGGTTCAGCTCGCCGAACTCGCGGTCCTTGGTGCGCCGCTGCGTCTCGCTCATCGTCACGCTGTTGCGCTCCAGGTCTTCCTGCATGCGCTTCAGCTGGTCGGCGATGCGGGCCAGCTCCTGGTCGCGCTTCTGGAACTCGACCTCGATCTTCTTCTGCGCGCGCTGCGCCGGCACCGCGTCGCGCAGGATGCGCTCGGTGTTGACGAAGCCGAACTTGCCCGAGGGAACCGCGGTCTGCGCCGCCGCCGCGGTGGCGGCGAAGACGGCGATCAGGGCAAGGAAACGCGTGTGGCGCATTGGTTCTTTAGAAGCCGGTACCGAAGGTGAATTGTAGCTTCTGGATGCGGTCCGTGCTCTCGGCGTTGAGCGGCTGCGCGTAGGATAGCCGCAGCGGGCCGAACGGCGACGCCCAGAAGAAGGCGAGGCCGGTCGAGTAGCGCAGGTTGTTCAGCTCGAACGACTGCGCGAACACGTTGCCGCCATCCACGAACCAGGCTAGCCGCAGCGAGGGGTCCTGGGCCGCGCCGGGCATCGGGAACAGCAGCTCCAGGCTGCCGCTCGCCTTGCGGTTGCCGCCCACCGCGTTGCCGAAGGCGTCCTGCGGCCCGAGCGAGAACGTGCGGTAGCCGCGCACCGTGCCGGGGCCGCCGGCGAAGAAGTTCTTGAAGAACGGCAGCGGCTTGTCGGCGAGGCCGCCGGCGTAGCCCACCTCGCCGCCGGCGAGGAAGGTGTAGTTCTTCGTCAGCGGGTAGTACCACTGGTGCTGGTAGCCGAGGCGGAAGTACTGCAGGTCGCCGCTCGCGAGCTCGCTCGAGGCGCGCAGGAACGTGCCGGAGCGCGTGGTGATCAGGCTGTCGCGCGTGTCGCGCGACCATCCGCCCGTGACCGAGCCGTAGCGGTACTGGCTGCCGAACTGCTCCACGAAGCTGAGATACGCGAGCGGGCTGTTGGCGTAGGTCTGCAGCTTCACCGTCTCGGCGTTGAAGCCGAGGTCGATGCGGCTCACTTCCGACACCGGGTAGCCGAACTTGATGCCGCCGCCGAGCGCGTCGGTGGTGTAGGCGCCGACCGAAAGGTTCGAGGCGTCGGTCTTGCGCTTGTAGACGTCGAAGCCCTGGCTCACGCCGTCGACCGTGTAGTACGGGTCGAGGTAGGACAGCGAGTACACCTGGTTCACGCTGCCGCTGTTGACGTTGAACGAGAGGAACTTGCCGGTGCCGAAGACGTTCGACTGGGTGAGCGAGGCCGACAGCGCCAGCTTCTCCACGCTGGAGAAGCCGACGCCGAACAGCAGCGCGCCGGTGGCCCTCTCCTTCACCGTGTAGACGACGTCGACCTGGTCGGGGTTGCCCTCGACCGGCTGCGTCTCGACGTTCACCTCGCTGAAATACTGGGTGCGGTCGATGCGCCGGCGCGACAGCTGGATCTTCGAGGCATCGTAGTACGCGCCCTCGAGCTGGCGCATCTCGCGGCGGATCACCTCGTCGCGCGTCTTCGCGTTGCCGGCGACATCGACGCGGCGCACGTACACGCGGCGGCCCGGGTCGACCACGATGTTGAACGACACCTCGCGCTTTTCCTTGTCGACCTCGGGAATGGCGTTGGCGTTGGCGAAGGCGTAGCCGTCGTTGCCGAGGCGATCGGCGATCGCCTTGGTGGTGGCGGCGAGCTTCTCGCGCGAGAACACGTCGCCGGCCTGCATCTGGATCAGCTTCTCCAGCTCGTCGCGCGGAGCGACCAGGTTGCCGGAGAGCTGCACGCGCGACACGGTGTACTTCTCGCCCTCGACGATGTTGACGGTGATGTAGATGTCGCGCCGGTCCGGCGTGATCGAGACCTGCGTCGACTCGATGCTGAAGTCGAGGTGGCCGCGGTTCTGGTAATAGGCGCGCAGCGCCTCGAGGTCCGCCGACAGCTTCTCGCGCGAGTAGCGGTCGTGCTTGGTGTACCAGGTCAGCCAGCCCGGGGTGCGCAGCACGAACTCGTCGAGCAGGTCCTTCTCGCGGAAGGCGCGCGCGCCGACGATGTTGATGCCGCGGATCTTGGCGGTCTCGCCCTCGGTGACGGCGATGTTGATGCCGACGCGGTTCCTCTCGAGCGGGGTCACCGTGGTCTGCACCTCGGCGGCGTACAGGCCGCGCGACAGGTACTGGCGCTTGATCTCGAGCTCCGTGTTCTCCAGCACCGAGCGGTCGAAGATGCGGCCTTCGGCCATGCCCAGCTCGCGCAGCACCTTGCGCACGGTCTCGGGCTCGAATTCCTTCATGCCGGAGAAGTCGATCGACGCGATCGCCGGGCGCTCCTCCACCGTGACCACCAGGACGTCCCGGTCGACTTCCAGCCGCACGTCCTTGAAGAAGCCGGTGGCGTAGAGCGCGCGCAGCGCCGCCTGCGCCCTCTCCTCGGTCATCGTCTCGCCGACCTTGATCGGCAGGTAGCTGAACACCGTGCCGGGCTCGGTGCGCTGCAGGCCCTCGACGCGGATGTCGCGGATGGTGAACGCGGAAAAGCTCTGCGATGCGGACTGCGCCTGCGCGGCAGGCGCCGCCGCGAGCAGGAACGCGGCAAGCACCGCGGCCAGGCATCTCCGCATGATCAACCGGTCAGCAGGCGATTCAGGTCGTTGTAGAAGGCAAAGGCCATCATCACGAGCAGCAGCGCAAGACCGACGCGCTGGCCGAGCTCCATGAAGCGCTCGGAGACCGGCCTGCCCTTGACGATTTCGATCAGATAGTACATCAGGTGCCCGCCGTCGAGCAGCGGGATCGGCAGCAGGTTCAGCACGCCGAGGCTGATGCTGATCAGCGCGAGGAACGTGACGTAGGAAATCCATCCCATCTGCGCCGACTGCCCGGCGAAGTCGGCGATCGTCACCGGGCCGGACAGGTGGCGCCACGACACTTCGCCGATCAGCATCCTGCCGAGCATCTTCAGGCTGAACACCGCGATGTCGACGGTCTTCTTCACGCCGCGCCACACGCTCTCGAGCGGCCCGTGGTGCACGCGCACGAGGAGCTTGTCGGCGTAGCCCTCCGGCTGGCGCGGCCCGGCGCCGATGCGGCCGATGCGCGTGCCGCCGGCGTTCACCGACTCGGGCACCACCTCGACCGCGCGCGTGGCGCCGGCGCGCTCGACCACCAGCGGCAGCGGCATGCCGGGGCGCGAGCGCACGACGTTGACGAACGCCTCCCAGCCGTCGATCGGGTTGCCGTCGGCGCGCACGATGCGGTCGCCGGCGGCGAGGCCGGCGCGCTCGGCGGCGCCGCCGCTCACGATCTGCCCCAGCACCGCCGGCAGTGGCGGACGGTAGAGGCGCAGGCCCACGCGCTCGAGCGCGTCGGACTCCACCTCGTTGGCGGGAAAGCTGCGCAGGTCGAGCGTCACTGTCTGCAGGTGGCCGCGCTCGTTCTCGGTCTCGAGCCGCACCGCCTCGCGCTGCAGCGCCGACTGCAGCACCCGCCAGCGCAGCTCCTGCCAGGTGTCGATTTTCTCGCCGTTGATGGCGCGCACCGTGTCGCCCGCGCGCAGGCCGGCGTCGGCGGCGACCGTGCCCTGCGGCGGTGCGCCCAGGATCGGCCGCGCTTCGGGCAGCCCGTACATGAACAGGCCCGCGTAGACCAGCACCGCGAAGGCGAAGTTGAAGAGCGGGCCGGCGACCACGATGGCGAAGCGGCGCCACACGCTCTGGCGGTTGAAGGCACGGTGGGCCTCGGCCGGGTCGACCTCGCCTTCCCGCTCGTCCAGCATCTTGACGTAGCCGCCGAACGGAATCGCCGCCACCACCCACTCGGTCTGGTCGCGGCCGCGGCGCCACACGCCGAGCGGGCGCCCGAAGCCGACGGAGAAGCGCAGCACCTTCACGTTGCACAGGCGCGCCACGATGTAGTGGCCGTACTCGTGCACGACGATC
>DASSPL010000310.1:0-3534 GCA_035699685.1 Burkholderiales bacterium
AAGGGTTGAGGGGCAGGGTTGACGAAAGGATTGACGGGAAAACCTGTGCGCGAACCGGGCGCAGTTTGTGAATAAGTCGGCCGCGGCCGCTCGCGCGCCAAACTGTCCCCAAAGCACACCGCTCGGTCCACAGGGTTTTCCCGCGGGTTCGGCAGCATGCAGCACGTTGGCGGCAAAGGGGTTTCCCGAGTTATCCCGGGAATCAGGGCGCCTTATTAGTTACTACTATTTAGGTAAATAAAATAATGATCAAAGCAAAGCGAGACGAGCTGCTGACGCCGCTTGCCGCGGTGAGCGGGATCATCGAGCGGCGCCACACCCTGCCGATCCTGTCCAACGTGCTGATCGATGCCTCCGCGCCGGCGGTCTCTTTCCTCGCCACGGATATCGAGATCCAGATCACGGCGCGCAGCGGACTCGCGGCGGGGAAGGACGGCCGTGCCCTCACCGTCGGCGCGCGCAAGCTGCTCGACATCCTGCGCGCCCTGCCGGAGGACGCGGAGGTGAACCTGCAGCAGCAGGACAAGCGCCTCCTGGTCAGGGCGGGCAAGAGCCGCTTCAGCCTGCAGACCCTTCCGGCCGAGGACTTTCCGCGGCTTGCAAAGGCCAGCGGAGAAGCGGCGCGCTTTACCCTGCCGCAGAAGGCGCTGCGCCGGCTGCTCGGCCTCGTGCAATACGCGATGGCCCAGCAGGACATCCGCTACTACCTGAATGGGCTGCTGATGGTGGTCGAGGGCGGCGAGCTCAAGCTGGTGGCGACCGACGGGCACCGCCTGGCGTTCGCTTCGCTCGCGCTCGACGCAAGCCTGCCCCGCCAGGAAGCGATTGTGCCGCGCAAGACCGTGGTCGAGCTGACCAAGCTGCTCGCCGACAGCGACGAGGAGGTGACCATCGAGCTCGCCGGCACGCAGGCGTCGTTCGCCTTCGGCGCGATCGAGCTGGTGTCCAAGCTGATCGACGGCAAGTTCCCCGATTACACGCGCGTGATTCCTACCGGCCACAAGAACAAGCTGCTCGCCGGGCGGGAGCCGCTGCGCCAGGCGCTGCAGCGCGCGGCCATCCTGTCCAACGAGAAGTTTCGCGGCGTGCGCTGGGTGCTGACCGACGGCAGCCTGAAGATCGTGTCCTCCAATGCCGACCAGGAGGAAGCGCAGGAGGAGGTCGAGGTGAAGTACTCGGGCGACGCGCTGGATATCGGCTTCAACGTCAACTATCTGCTCGACGTGCTGAACAACGTGCCCGGCGGCGAGCTGGAATGCGCCTTCGGCGACGCCTCGTCGAGCGCGCTGATCAGCTACGCGAGCGAGAAGGGTTTCAAGTACGTCGTCATGCCGATGAGGATTTGAAGAATTGACGGCTAATCTCAACCCTGCGGGCGGCGCGAGCGACTACGGCTCCGACGCCATCAAGGTCCTGAAGGGCCTCGAGGCGGTGCGCAAGCGCCCGGGCATGTACATCGGCGATACCTCCGACGGCACCGGCCTGCACCACATGGTGTTCGAGGTCGTGGACAACGCGGTCGACGAGGCGCTCGCCGGGTTCTGCGACGAGATCGTGGTGACGATCCACACCGACAATTCCGTCTCGGTGCTCGACAACGGCCGCGGCATCCCCACCGGCATCAAGGACGACGACGAGGAGAAGCGCTCGGCGGCCGAGATCGTGATGACCGAACTGCATGCCGGCGGCAAGTTCGACTCCAATACCTACAAGGTATCCGGGGGCCTGCACGGCGTAGGCGTGTCGGTGGTCAACGCGCTGTCCGAGTGGCTGCGGCTCACGATCTGGCGCGACGGCCAGGTGCACCAGATGGAGTTCCGCGATGGCGCCGCGGTGGCGCCGCTGCAGGCCACCGGGACCACCGAGCGGCGCGGCACCGAGGTGCATTTCCTCGCCTCGAGGGCGACCTTCGGCAACGTCGATTACCACTACGACATCCTGGCGCGGCGCCTGCGCGAGCTTTCGTTCCTGAACAACGGCGTGAAGATCGCCCTCATCGACCAGCGCTCGGGCAAGGAGGAGAACTTCGCCTTCTCCGGCGGCGTGAGGGGCTTCGTCGAGTACATGAACCGGGCCAAGAACGTACTCCACCCGAACCTTTTTGTGACGAGCGGCATCAAGGAGGGCATCACCGTCGAAGTGGCGATGCAATGGAACGACTCCTATCAGGAGAACGTCCTCTGCTTCACCAACAACATCCCGCAGAAGGACGGCGGCACCCACCTGACCGGCCTGCGCGCGGCGATGACGCGCGCGCTGAACAAGTACATCGAAGAGAAAGAGATCGCCAAGAAAGCCAAGGTCGAGACCACCGGCGACGACATGCGCGAGGGTCTGGCGTGCGTGCTTTCCGTCAAGGTGCCCGAGCCCAAGTTCTCCTCGCAGACGAAGGAGAAGCTGGTTTCGTCCGAGGTGCGTCCGGTGGTGGAGGAGGTCGTCGCCGAAAAGCTGCGCGAGTTCCTCGACGAGCACCCGCACGACGCGCGCACCATCACCGTCAAGATCGTGGAGGCCGCCGCGGCGCGCGAAGCGGCGCGCAAGGCCCGTGAGATGACGCGCCGCAAGGGCGTGCTCGACGGCATGGGCCTGCCCGGCAAGCTCGCCGACTGTCAGGAGCGCGACCCGCGCCTGTGCGAGCTCTATCTGGTCGAGGGCGATTCCGCCGGCGGCTCCGCCAAGCAGGGGCGCGACCGCAAGTTCCAGGCGATCCTGCCTCTCAAGGGCAAGATCCTCAACGTCGAGCGTGCCCGCTTCGACAAGCTGCTGTCCTCGGCGGAGATCGCGACGCTGATCACGGCGCTCGGCTGCGGCTTCGGCAAGGAGGAGTACAACGCCGACAAGCTGCGCTACCACCGCATCATCATCATGACCGATGCGGACGTCGACGGCTCGCATATCCGCACGCTGCTGCTGACGTTCTTCTACCGGCAGATGCCCGAGCTGGTCGAGCGCGGCCACATCTACATTGCTCAGCCGCCGCTCTACAAGGCAAAGCTCGGCAAGGAAGAGCGCTACCTCAAGGACGAGCACGAGCTGAACGAGTTCATGCTGAGGCAGGCGCTGGTCGACGCCGCTCTCTTCGCGCGCGCCGGCGCCGAGCCGATCACGGGCGCGACGCTCGCCGAGCTGGCGAAGTCATACCTGCTGTCGGAAGCGGTCATCGACCGCGTCTCGCGCCTCGTCGATCGCGAGGCGCTGCAAGCGATGCTGCGCGGTGTGCAGATCGATCTCACGGGGCGCGCTTCGGCGGAGGCCTCGGCAGAAGCCCTCGAACGTGCCATCGGCAGCGAGGGCATCGCGGTGGCGCCGCATTTCGACCAGAAGACAGACCGCTACCAGGTGCGCATCGAGCGCACCCGCCACGGCAACGTGCGCATGAGCACCATCGACACAGAATTCGTGCACTCCGGCGACTATGCGCAGATCCGGCAGACCGCGCAGATGCTGGCCGGCCTGATCGGCGACGGCGCGTACGTGCAGCGCGGCGACAAGAGGCAGGCGGTGCCCGATTTCGCCGAGGCCATGCGCTGGCTG
>DASSPL010000311.1:0-3975 GCA_035699685.1 Burkholderiales bacterium
TTGCCGGCCGAATCGAGGTACTGGAACAGCTCCTGCCCCGGCAGGTCCTGGCAGCGCTGGATGATGCGCGCGAGGCGCGGGTCGGCGATGGCGATGCTGTGCTCGACGCCGCTCTTGCCGCGGAAGCTGAAGCGCAGCACCGAGCCGTCGATCGTCAGGTGGCGCCGGCGCAGCGTGGTGAGCCCGTAGGAGCGGTTTTCGCGCACGTATTCGTCGTTGCCGACGCGGATCAGCGTCTTGTCGAGCAGCGTCACCACCGTGGCGAGCAGCTGCCGCCGCGACAGGTCGTCGGCGCGCAGGTCGCGCTCGAGGCGCTCGCGCAGCCGCGGCAGCACCTCGCTGAACTCCAGCATGCGGCGGAATTTCGAGCGGTCGCGCGCCTCGCGGTACTGCGGGTGATAGCGGTACTGCTTGCGGCCGCGTGCGTCGCGCGCGGTGGCCTGGATGTGGCCGTCGGGGTCGGGACAGATCCAGACGTCGGTCCACGCCGGCGGGATGGCGAGGCTGTTCAGGCGCCGCGTGACCTCGCGATCGGTGATGCGCGCCCCGCTCGGCCGGAAGTACACCCAGCCCTTGCCCGCGCGCTGGCGGCGGATGCCCTCGACGCCGTCGGTGACATAGCGCAGGCCGGCGTGGCGCGCCGCTTTGCGGTGCTTGACCTCGTTGAGGCTTAGGCGAGCCACGCCTTCAGTCGACGCTGATGCCGGCCTTGCGGATGAGCGGCACCCAGCGCTCGAGGTCGCGGGCCAGCACCTGCTCGGCCTCGGCGCCGGAGACATTGATCGGCCGCACGCCGCGCTTTTCCAGCTGGGCCTGCAGCTCCGGCGAGGCGGCGACCCTGGCGAAGGCCTCCCGCAGCCGCGCGAGCACCGGCGCCGGGGTGTTGCTGCGCACGAAGTAGCCGGCCCACGTGTCCCACTCGAAATCGGCCACGCCGGTCTCCTTCACCGTCGGCACCTGCGGGTGGTACGACAGGCGCGCGCCGGGCGAGACCGCGATGGCGCGCACGCGACCGTTCTCGATGTGGCCGCGCGCCGTCGGCGAGGCGTCGAAGAACACGTCGACGCGACCGGGGATCAGGTCCTGGTAGGCGGCCTGGGCGCCCTTGTAGGGCACGTGCGTCACCGTGGCCCCGACCAGCTGGAAGAGGAGCGCCGCGGCGATGTGCTGCCCGGTGCCGTTGCCGGCCGAGGCATAGGTCAGCTTCCCGGGATTGGCGCGCGCGTGCTCGACGATCTCGCGAAAGCTGCCTTGCGGCAGGTCATTGCGCGCCACCAGCGTGTAGGCGAACGCGCCCGCCAGACCGAGCGGCTTGAAGTCGGTGCGGGTGTCGTACGGCAGCGTGCGGTACAGGCCGGCGCTGAAGACCAGGTTGGCCGACGCGCCGAGGAGGATCGTGTGGCCGTCGGGCTCCGCCTTGGCCACGGCCTCGGTGCCGACGATGGTGCCGCCGCCGGGACGGTTCTCGACCACTACCGGCTGCCCGAGCTGCGCACCGAGCGGCTCGGCGAGCGTGCGCGCCACCGTATCGAAGCCGCCGCCCGGCGGCTGCGGCACGATCACGCGCAGCGGCTTGCTCGGAAAGGTCTGCGCCGCCAGAGGCAGGCTGAAGACGATGGCCGCTGCCAGAAAAACCCGTCGCATCATGCTTTCCTCTCCTTGCGGCGCACAGCCGTCCGCGCCCCGGCGAGCACCGCCGAAGCCGTCAGCAGCACCAATAGCAGATTCCATTCGATCGAGTACGCCTCCATGCCGAACAGGAAGCCGGCGATCGCGGAGATCACCGCCACCACGCCGGCCCACCGGTACTCGTCCCTTCCCGCAACGCGCGCGCATACGTAGCCACCGACGAACGAGGCCAGAAATCCGAGCGCGTTGCCGATGATCGATATCCACGACAGCGGATCCGGGCTCGCCATCGCCCGCTCCATCTCCTCCGGCGGGACGCCCGACGCGGCCAGCATGACCCCGTATACCACCGTCAGGACGACGCCCATGAGGAGCGAGCCGCCCACGTCGACCAGCACGCCGTAGACGACGGCCTTCACCGGCGAGCCGGGCGCGGGCTCGACGTCCGCCACGCTCGCCTTCGGCGGCTGATAGGGGCTGGTCATTCGCAGCGGTAGAACGCTTCCCTCTGCTGCCGGCTCACGGCCGGCAGGTCTTCCGGATCGGACGACTGGCGCAGCCGGGGCTCGAGCGCCGCGAGCCGCTTCTCCAGCCGCGCGGTCTTCGGGTCCCGGTTGAGCTTCGCGAAGCGCTCGCGCAGCTCCTGGGTGCTGCGGTTCTCCACCTGCGCCAGCGTGATCTCGCGGCGCAGGCGGCGCTTCTCGCACTGCACCGGCTCCAGCTCCTTCGTGATCTCGATGAACTCCTGCGCGTCCTTGCTGAGCGCGTGCGCCGGCAGCGGCGCCGCCAGCGCGAGGAGGATCGCAAGGAGCTTCATCAGCGGTACTTGGCCGCCGTGATGAACATCGAGAAGCGCTCGCACCAGACCACCACCGTGTCGAAGCGCGCGATGTCGACCGACGCCGGCAGCGCGACGACGAAGTTGTCGAAGGTCTTCACGTCCCCGGCGCGGACCGAGCGCTCCTTGATGCGCAGAAAACCCTCCTTCGTGTCGACGAACTCCGGGGCGAAGTAAAGCTTGTAATCGGGGCCGGGCGCAAGTTTTCCGGACAGCGCGACGCGCTCGCGCGAGATCGACACGGTACCCTCGCCCCAGTGCAGGAAGTCGCTGCCCTTCAGGTCCCGCCTGAAGCGGGCGGTGTACTGGGCGCCGGCGGAGGCGGCGCTCGCCTCGGCGGCGCTCGGCGCCGGCGGCGCGACGAGGATCGGCAGGACGTAGATGCCGGCGGCGAAGCCGATGGCCGCCGCTGCGGCGTGCGTTACGGCGAGGATCAGGAACCGTCTCAGGCGGCCTTGATCCTCGCCTTGGGCTCGGGATACGGGTAGAGCATGTTGAGCGCGACCGACTGGCCGCTCGCCTGCACGATGCGCACATGCTCGCGCCTGAGCTCCCGGGCGTGGCGCACGCCGCACGAGTGGGCGATCATGTCGATCTCCTTGTTCATGTTCATGGCGTAGTTCGCCACGCGCAGGTACTTCTCTTCCACGACCAGCGCGCGCTGCAGGCGCTTGTTGTGCGTGGTGATGCCGGTCGGGCAGGTGTTCTGGTGGCAGCGCAGCGCCTGGATGCAGCCCAGGGCGAACATGAAGCCGCGCGCGGTGTTGATGAAGTCGGCGCCGGTGCAGAGCGCCCACGCGGCGCGCGCCGAGGTGATCAGCTTGCCGGAGGCGACCACGCGCACGCGCTGGCGCAGCCCGGTCTCGATCAGCGCGTCCACCACCCGAGGCAATGCCTCCTCGATCGACAGGCCCATGTGGTCGGCGAGGGCCTGCGGCGCCGCGCCGGAGCCGCCCTCGCCGCCGTCGATCACCAGGAAGTCGGGCGCGAACTCGAGGCCGCGGCGATGGATGATGTCGGCCATCTCGTTCATGAAGCGCCAGCCACCCACCGCGGTCTTGACGCCGATCGGCCGCCCGGTGAGGTCGCGCATCCAGGCGATGCGCTCGAGCAGCTCGTTCATGTTGGAGATGTCCCGGTGCCGGTTCGGGCTGATCGAGTCGCGCCCTTCCGGGATGCCGCGGATGTGCGCGATCTCGGGCGTCACCTTGCGCCCCGGCAGCACGCCGCCCTTGCCCGGCTTCGCGCCCTGCGACAGCTTGATCTCGAACGCCTTCACCACGCGCGAGAGCTCCATCAGCCGCTCGGTGGACAGGTTGCCCTGCGCGTCGCGCACGCCGTACTTGGCCGTGCCGATCTGCATGATCACGTCGCAGCCGCCTTCGATGTGATACGGCGACAGGCCGCCCTCGCCGGTATCGAGCCAGCAGCCGGCCACCTGGGCGCCGCGCGAAAGGCTTCTGACGGCGGGAGCCGAGATCGCGCCGAAGCTCATGCCGCTGATGTTG